>JAMWCO010000023.1 GCA_023818785.1 Candidatus Omnitrophota bacterium | reverse complement strand
TGTAAACCAGACCAAGATGTTCCTATTGTGAAATTTTTGATTGAATTGGTTGAGAAAGGTGAAATAAGTGAGGAAGTTTTTAAAAAAATTGCAAGAGAAAATGCTATAAAACTTTTAAGTTTATGATATAATAATTTGTTAAAATGAAATCGTATAACTTTTTTCTTTCAAAAAAATTTATAGGGAATAAAAGTCATGATAAATTTCTGTGGTTTATAAGTCTTTTTACTACCCTTGGTATTGCAATTGGTGTAGTTACACTTATCCTTGTTATTGGTGTTATGAATGGTTTTTCAAATGATTTAAAAAGAAAAATAATTGGAGCAAATCCTTTGATAACGATTGAAGGTAAGCCATATATTTACAATTATGAGGAAGTTATAAAGAAATTACAAAATTTAAAAGAAATAAAAGGAATCTCTCCTTATATAATGTCGCAGGTAATATATAAATCCAATAAGTATATTCTTGGTGGAGTTATCAAAGGAATTGATTTAGAAAGAGAAAAAAATGTAACCAATATTGAAAATTTTATAAAAAAGGGTTCTTTAGATGAAATTGAAAATGGAATAATTCTTGGGAGGGAACTTGCAAATGAACTTGAAGTGGAAACTGGGGATTATATTTCTATTATTGCTGGATTAGTTCCAAAAGAAAGAATATTTAGAGTTGTTGGAATTGTTGAATATGGTGTTTATAGTTTTGATGTAAGTATGGGATTTATCTCTTTAAAAAATTTGATGGAAATGTTTAATATTAAAGGAGTTCATGGAATTGGAATTAAAATTGATGACATTTATAAAACACCAACTGTTGTAAAAAAAATAGAAAATTTAATTGACTATAAATTTGAAGTATCTACATGGATAGAAAAAAATAAAATTTTATTTTCAGCAATAGCCCTTGAAAAAAAAGCAATGGCAGTGATTTTAAGTTTAATTATTATTGTTGCTTCTTTTAATATACTTTCAACTTTAATGATATCTGTATATAGAAAAGTTAAAGAAATAGGAATATTAAAAGCAATTGGACTTACATCAAATGAAATAAAAAAAGTTTTTTTTTATCAAGGGATCTATCTTGGTATTAAAGGAAGTATTTTTGGAATGTTTTTTGGACTTCTTATTGCATATTTATTGAAGAAATATAATTTCATAAATCTTCCTCAATTTGTGTATGATATATCTAAACTTCCAGTTGAAATTTCTGTTTTTGATATAATATGGATTTTTACACTTGTTATATTTGTAAGCAGTATTGCAAGCATTTATCCAGCACAAAGAGCATCTAAACTTAATCCTGCAGAGGCAATAAGAAATGAGTGAAATAAAAGCAGAGGGTATAATAAAAAATTATGGAAATTTAGTTGCATTGAAAAATGTTGATCTTGAAATAGATAAAGGAGAAATAGTTGTTATTGTAGGTCCATCTGGTTCTGGAAAAACTACTTTGTTAAATATTTTAGGACTTATTGATAAACCAAGTGAGGGGAAGATTTATATTGATGGCAAGTATTTAGGTAATCTATCAGAAAAAGAATTGGCAAAAATAAGAAATAGAAAGTTTGGATTTATATTTCAATTTTTCTATTTAATTCCTGAATTAACAGTTATTGAAAATATTTTTTTACCTTTATGGATTAAAGAAAAGAAATTTAACACGAGATTTATATTAGAAGCAGAAAAATATCTTTCAATTTTTGGCATTTTGAACAAAAAAAATTCATATCCTTCTGAACTTTCTGGTGGAGAAATGCAAAAAGTTGCTATATGTAGAAGTTTAATCTGTAATCCTAAAATTATTTTTGCTGATGAACCAACAGGAAATATTGATAGCCTTTCTGCTTTACATTTTTTTAAATTTATGGAAAATTTAAATAAAGAAAAACAGATTACATTTGTAATTGCAACTCATAATGAAAAGTTTTTACAATTTGCTACAAAAGTAGTATATTTAAATGAAGGGAAAATTGAAAAGATAGAAAAAAGGAGATAAGGATGGGATTGATAATATATTTAAATGATAAATTTGTTCCAGAAGAAGAAGCAAAAATTTCTGTATTTGACCATGGACTTTTATATGGAGACGGTGTTTTTGAAGGTTTAAGAAGTTATAATGGAAAAATTTTTAAACTTGATGAACATCTTATTCGTCTTTATAAATCAGGTAAAGCAATTGCTCTTGAAATCCCACTGAAATTTGAAGAGTTAAAAAAAGCAGTAATTGAAACAGTTAAAAGAAATAATTTAAAGGATAGTTATATAAGAATAGTAGTTACAAGAGGGATTGGAGACCTTGGACTTGACCCAAGAAAATGTAAACATCCAACTATTTTTATAATAGCCAGTCATATTCAACTCTATCCAGATTCACTTTATGAAAAAGGGATTGACCTTATAACTGTCCCTACAAGAAGAAATTTAAATGAAGCGGTAAACCCAGCAATAAAATCATTAAATTATTTAAACAATATACTTGCAAAGATTGAAGCAACAAATGTAGGTGCAACAGAAGGATTAATTTTAAATCAATATGGATATGTAAGTGAATGTACAGGAGAAAATATATTTATAGTTAAAAATAATTCTCTAATAACTCCTCCAATATCAGCAGGTGCACTTGAAGGTATTACAAGAAAAGTAGTTATAGATATAGGGGTAAATATAGGATTACAAATAAAAGAAGAAAATTTGACAAGATATGATATTTATACAAGTGATGAGTGTTTCCTTACAGGAACTGCAGCAGAAATTGTCCCTGTAGTTAAGGTTGATGGAAGAATTATTGGAGATGGGAAACCAGGAAAAATAACTTTAAAAATAAGAAAAGAATTCCAAATCATTACAGAATTAGAAGGAGTTCCTATTTATGAATAAGTGTTTTATTTGCAATAGCAAAAATCATATTTTAGTAAAATTAATAAATGAGAAAAAAGAAAATTATTACATATACATTTGTAAAAATTGCTTTGAAAGATTTAATATTTCCACCTTTAAAAATAAAAAAAATTTGAAGAAAGAAAAATGCCCTGTTTGTGGATATACTATTTCTGAATTCAATGAATATAAATTTTTAGGATGTGATTTTTGTTATGAATATTTTTATGAAGAAATCTTGAACTATTTGAAAAAAATACATATAAATATTATTTATAAGGGGAAATATCCAAAAAAGTTTAAGTTTCAAAGAGAAAAAGTTAAAAAATTTTTTAAATCAGGAAATTTTTTAATTGATAGTATAAAAACAAAATAAATGGGGATTATATCTAATTGGGATATTATTGAAAAAGAAACAAGGTGGGTTTATTCTAAATTATTTGAAAACACTGTGATTACTTCTCGTATTCGTCTTGCAAGAAATATTAAAGGATATCCTTTCCCACATAATATAACATATGAAGAAAGTAAAAAAATAGAAGAATTTTTAATTAATATTTTTTTAAAAATGCCTTTTAATAAAGTCTTTATTTTAGATATTTCTTCTCTTAAAAAGAAAGAAAAGGACTTTCTTATTGAAAGACATCTAATTAGCAAAGAATTCTGTGAAAATGGAATATGTAGTAAAGTTATAATTATTCCAGAGAAGAAAGTAACCATTATGATAAATGAAGAAGACCATTTAAGAATACAGGTAATATTTCCTGGTTTAAATTTAAAAAGATGCTGGAAAATAGCAAATGAAATAGACAATTACATAGATAAAATGGTTGAATTTGCTTTTTTACCAAATTTAGGTTTTTTAACTGCTTGTCCAACTAATATTGGAACTGGTTTAAGAGGGTCTGTTCTTATGCATATACCTGGGATTAAATTTTTAAAAAAGGATAGAACAATTTTTGATATGATAAGAAAGATAGGGATTAATATTAGAGGATTTTATGGAGAAGGCAGTTTACCTTTTGGTTGTATCTATCAACTTTCTTCATCCTCTTCAATTGGAAAAACAGAAATTGAAATTATCAAAGAACTTGAAAGTGTGGTAAAATTAATTAAAGAGGAAGAGAAAAAATGTATTGAAGAAATAAGAAAGGATAAAAATTTGAAAAACAAAATTTATAAAAAAATTAAAGAAATATGTAAAGAGAAAAATTTAAATGGTAAACTCTCAAAATTATATTCATTTTTATTACTTGGTATCGCTACCAATATATTTAAAGTTGAAAAAAGAGAATTGAAAAAAATACTTTTTTCTTTCCTATCAGAACATAAAGAGTTAGATGGAGATAATGTAAACTATAATTTTTCTGAAAATAAGGGTAAAATATTAAAAAGGAAAATTTGGGAGATAATAAATGTTTGAAAGATTTACAAAAAGAGTAAAAGATATTCTTGATATTGCAAGGAGAAAAGCAATTAAATATGGGCATAATAAGGTTGAACCAGAACATATATTACTTGGGATGATTGAAGAAGGAACAGGCGTAGGAATTGCTATTTTGCATTATCTTGGAGTAGAAATTGAAAGATTAAAGTATGAAATAGAAAAATCAATGAAGATAGGAATTCCTTTATATAGAGGAGACCTTCCTTTAAGTAATTCTTCTAAAAAAGTTCTTGAGTATGCTGTTAGAGAGGCGCAGTATCTTGGACATACTTATATTGGCAGTGAGCATCTATTAATTGGAATTTTACTTGAATCCGAAGCACTCCCATCCCAAATTTTGAAAAAATTTGGTGTAACAATTGATAAAGCAAGGAATGTTTTAGAGGAACTTTTAAGAGATACAGAGTCAGGAATAACACCTTATCCTATTGAAGAGAAAGAAGAATATTATAAAGAACCTTATTATAAATCATATCAACATCAGAAAAAACATAAAACACCTGCACTGGATACTTTTGGAAAAGACCTTACAAAACTTGCCATTGAAGGTAAACTTGACCCAGTTATTGGCAGAGAAAAGGAAATAGAAAGAGTTATTCAGATTTTGTGCAGAAGAAAGAAAAATAACCCAGTATTACTTGGTGAACCTGGTGTTGGGAAAACAGCAATTGTAGAAGGGCTTGCACAGAAGATAGCGTCTGGGAAAGTATCTGAAATTTTAAGAAATAAAAGAATAATTATGCTTGATTTACCTGGGATGGTTGCTGGAACTAAATATAGAGGGGAATTTGAACAAAGGATAAAAGTTGTACTTGATGAAATAATAAATGTAGGGAATATAATAATCTTTATAGATGAAATTCATACCCTTGTTGGAGCAGGAGGTGCAGAAGGGGCTATTGATGCTTCAAATATTTTAAAACCAGTCCTTTCAAGAGGAGAAATTCAATGTATTGGAGCAACAACTCTTGATGAGTATAGAAAGTATATAGAAAAAGATGGTGCACTTGAAAGAAGATTTCAACCAGTTATAGTAAATCCTCCAACCGTAGATGAAACAATAGAAATCCTGAAAGGATTAAGAGAAAAGTATGAAGAACATCATAAATTAAAAATCACAGATGAAGCAATTGAAGCAGCAGCAAAATTGAGTGATAGATTTATTTCTGATAGATTTTTACCTGATAAAGCAATAGATTTGATAGATGAAGCAGCAAGTAGAAAAAGATTAAGCCTGTATAAAGAACCACCAGAAATAAACAAAATAGAAGAGGAAATTAAGACCCTTGAAAAAGAGAAAGATAAGGCATTTAAAACACAAAATTATGAACTTTTAACTTCAATAAGAGATAAAGAAAGAGAATTAAAAAATAAAATTGATTTTTTGAGAAATGAATGGATTAATTTAATGCCAGAAAAAGAAAAAATGGTGACCCAAGAAAACATTGCTGAAGTGGTTTCTCAGTGGACTGGTATTCCTGTATCACAACTATGTAAAGAAGAGAAAGAAAGACTTCTTGAAATGGAGAATTATTTACATAAAATTGTAGTTGGACAGGATGAAGCAATTGAATCTATTAGTAGAGCAATCAGAAGGTCAAGGGCTGGTTTAAAGGATGTAAGAAGACCGATTGGTAGTTTTCTTTTCCTTGGACCTACAGGAGTTGGCAAAACTCTTCTCGCAAGAGCACTTGCTGAATTCCTTTTTGGGAATGAAGATGCTTTAATACAAATAGATATGTCAGAATATATGGAGAAATTTTCTATAAGTCGTCTTATAGGGGCACCACCTGGATATGTTGGTTATGAAGAAGGAGGGCAATTGACAGAGAAAGTAAGAAGAAGACCATATTGTGTTGTTCTTTTTGATGAAATTGAAAAAAGTCACCCAGATGTTTTTAATCTTTTACTTCAAATTCTTGAAGATGGTCGTCTTACAGATAGTTTTGGAAGAAATGTAAGTTTTAAGAATACTATTATCATTATGACTTCAAATATTGGAACTGATATCTTTAAGAATAAATCAATAATTGGTTTTTTACCATCTGAAGAAGTAATATATGAAAATTTAAAGAAAGACATTCTTGATAGAGTTAAAAAGACATTTAGACCAGAATTCCTTAATCGTCTTGATGATATAATAATATTTCATCCTTTAACCAAGGAACATCTATTAAAGATAGTAGATATTGAATTGAATAAAGTTAAAGAAAGATTGAAAGAATTAAAAGTGAATATAATAGTCAATGATGAAGTAAAATATTTTCTAATAGAGAAAGGAACAAATCCTGAATTTGGTGCAAGACCACTAAGAAGGACAATTTCAAGGTATATAGAAGACCCGTTATCAGAAGAAATACTTAAAGGTAATTTTGTTGAAGGAGATATTGTAATGGTTGAGAAAAAAGGAGTTGGCATAGGGTTCAGCAAAAAGGAGAAAGGAGAAAAAATTGAAAAGGATACTGTTGGTCTATCTTTTTCTTAATTTTGTCCTTTTGGCTTCCTCCAAAATTATAAAAATAAATATATCAGGGAATAAAAATGTCTCTATTGAAAAAATATTAACTTTAATAAAAGTTAAAGAAGGAAATGAATTTGATGAAAATCTCTTTAAAAAAGATATTGAATCACTTATCAAAACAGGTTATTTTAAAGAAGTAAATTATTATGTTGAAAAAAAAGAGATAGGGTTAGAACTAAATATTTATCTAAAAGAAAATCCTATTATTGAAAAAATTATTTTTGAAGGCAATAAAGTTTTTAAAACTAAAAAATTAAAAGAGATTTTTGGAGTAAAAGAAGGTGATATTTTAAATGAAGAAAAGGTTATTGAAGGTGTTGAAAAAATAAGAGAACTATATTATAAAAAAGGTTTTCAAACAAGCGAAATTGAATATAAAGTAGAAACTTTTGGTGAAAAATGTATTCTTAAAGTTGAAATATTAGAAAGACCAAAAGATTATGTAAAAGAAATTCTGTTTGAAGGTAATAATTCTTTTAAAGATAGGAAACTAAAAAAATTAATGAAAATAAAAGAAAGAAGGATGCCATTTATAAAAGGAACATACAAAGAAGATACTTTAAATGAAGATATAAATAGAATTAAAAATTTTTATAATGAAAATGGATTCATTGAAGCAAAAGTTGAAAAAGAAATTGAATATGATAAAAGAGGATTAATCATTAAAATTTTAATAAATGAAGGGAAAAGATTTTTTGTAGGAGAGATTAAATTAGAAGGTGATTTGATTTTTAAAGAGGAGGAGATAAGAAAAAATATATTGATGAAAAGAGGAGATATCTTTAATACAAATAAAAATGAGCAAAGTATTAAGAATATTTATCAACTCTATGCAAATAATGGATATATAAAATGTAATGTAGAGTGTATCCCTGAAATGAAAGGACAAACAATAAATCTAACATATTTTATAAATCCTGGTTCTGTTTATTTTGCAGAAGAAATAAAAATAAAAGGCAATAAAATAACAAAAGATAAAGTTATAAGAAGAGAAATTAAATTAGAACCAGGTGATAAAATAACAGGAGATAAAGTAAACAAAAGTTTTAGTAATTTAAGAGATACTAATTATTTTGAAAATATCCAGATATATCCTGAAATTATTGAAGAGGGAAAAGCAAATATTGTTGTTAATGTAAAAGAAAGAGAAAAAACAGGGTTATTTTTGATAGGTGGTGGATATAGCAGTATTGACAAGTTTATTGGTATGGTAAGTATTCAACAAACAAATTTTGATATAACAAACCCACCTAAATTTGTTGGTGGTGGACAAAATTTCTCCTTATTATTTGAAATGGGAACAATTTCAAGAAATTATAAATTAAGTTTTACAGAACCATATTTATTTGATAAACCTATATATTTTGGACCTGATATATATAGATTAAGAAAAGAATGGGATACCTGGACAGAAACATCTTCTGGTTTTGATTTAAGATTTGGAAAGAAATGGGAAAATTTTACTCTTGGATTTAAATTTCTAACTGAAAATGTTGAACTTGAAGATGTTGATATACCATCTCTTAAAATTACAGAAGGAGAAAAAAGAAAAAATAGTATAACAACTTATCTAACATATTCAAAACTTGATAGTGAAAGATTCCCAAGTCAAGGTGACAAAATAAAAATTTCCTTAGAGTATGCAGGAATTGGTGGAGACATTGATTTCTTAAAAACAACATTAGAAAATAACTTTTATTATCCATTTAAAAATATTATATTTCACAGCAAAACTTATATAGGATACATAAATAAAGATTTAGTAGATATTCCTATCTATGAAAGATTTTTTGGTGGTGGAATTGGAAGTGTAAGGGGATATAAAGAAAGAACTTTAGGTCCAAGAGAAGATGGGTATTATCTTGGTGGAAATTTTATATTTGCACAAAATTTTGAAATATTGTATCCTTTATATAAAGATGTTTTATATGGTATAGGTTTTTTTGATATAGGTAATGTTTACGAAGAATGGGATGGATTAAGTAACTTAAAAAAAGGAATTGGAGCAGGAGTAAGAGTTAATATTCCATTTCTTAATGCGCCGATTGAAATATATTATGGATATGCTCTTGATGCAGAAAAAGGAGAATCAAAAAGTAGAATTCATATTGGTATGAGTTTTGGATTTTAAGAAAAGGAGGAAAATAAAGTGAAAAAAATTTTAGTTTTTTTTGGTATTATATGTATAAGTCTGTTTGCTGAGAGTGGTAAAGTTGGATATGTAGATATTAAAAAGATTTTTGATAATTATGAAAAAGCAAAAAAAATAGAAGAAAGTTTTAAAAAAGAAGTTATGGAAGAACAGAAAAATATAGATAAGATGCAAGAGGATATTAAAAAAATGCAGGAAGATTATGAAAAGAAGAAAAGTATGATGAAGTCAGAAGAGCAAACAAAAAGAGAAAGTGAAATAAAGTCAAAAATTCAAGAATTTTCTCAAAAATGGACTGAAATAAGTAAAAAACTTGATGAGAAAGGGAAAGATTTAGAAAGCCAAATTATAGATGAAATTAAAAAAGCAATAGGTGATTATGCAAAGAAAAATGGCTATTCTATAGTTATTGATTCAAGATTAATACTTTATGGAGAAATTACTTCTGATTTAACAGATGAGATTATAAAAGTTTTAAATAAGAAATGAGAATGAAAGTTAAAGAAATTGCTGAAATAATTAATGGGAAAATTTTAGGAGATGAGAATATTATTATTACAGGTGTTTCTGGTATAAAAGAAGCCAAAGAAGGTGATTTAACTTTTATTGCAAATAAAAAATATAAAAATCTATTATATACAACAAAAGCATCTGCCATAATAGTTGGTTATGATATAGTGAATTCTGTAAAGGCAACTTTGATACAGGTGGAGAATCCATCCCTTGCTTTTGCAAAAATTATGTCAATAGTAGGTCCTGAACCAATAACTTTTCCTTCTGGTATTCATCCAACCGCAATAATAGGTAAAAATGTTTCTCTTGGAAAAGATGTTTCAATTCAACCATATGCGATAATTGAGGATCATGTAAAGATAGGAGATAGAACTGTTATAGGTGCTTGTGTATATATAGGCCATTATACTGAAATTGGATTTGATTGCTTAATCTATCCTCAAGTTGTGATAAGGGAAAGAATAAAAATAGGAAATAGAGTAATAATTCACCCAGGAACAGTTATAGGAGGAGATGGATTTGGATTTGCAACGGTTAAAGGAGTACATCATAAAATTCCTCAGATAGGAACCGTTGAAATAGGAAATGATGTAGAAATTGGTTCTAATGTAACAATTGATAGAGCAAGATTTGATAAGACATATATTGGAAATGGAGTTAAAATTGATAATCTTGTCCAAATTGCACATAATGTTTATATTGGAGACAATACTATTATAGTTGCACAGGTTGGGATATCAGGAAGTACTATTATAGGTAAAAATGTAATAATTGCAGGTCAAGCAGGAATAATAGGACATATAACTGTTGGAGATAATTCTGTAATAGGTGGAAAAGCAGGTGTAACAAAAAATGTTCCTCCTAATTCCTATGTTACTGGTTTTCCTGCAAGAGAAAAATGGGAGGATATGAGGTTTCAAGCATATACAAGAAAACTTCCTGAGTTGATTGAAACTGTGAAATCTCTTGAAGAAAGAATTAAACAACTTGAAGAAAAAATTAAAGAAAAGGATGGAGAAAAAGTTGCAAAAAACGATTGAATCTGAAGTAGAAATTGAGGGTATAGGATTACATACTGGAGAAAAAAGCAAAATAATTTTAAAACCAGCCCCTTCTAATACTGGAATTATATTTATAAGAAAAGATATTGACCAGACAGAACCAATAAAAGTAGATATAGATAATTTACTTGATACAAATAAATATCCAAGAAGAACATCTATTGGAAATGAGAAAGTCCAAATTCATACAGTAGAACATTTACTTTCAGCGCTTTATGCTATGGAGATTGATAATATTTTTATTGAAATTTATGGAAGTGAATGTCCTGGACTTGATGGAAGTTCTGCTGGTTTTGTTGATTTGATAAAAAAAGGTAGGATTAAAGAATATGATGAAGAAAAAGATGTATTTTACTTAAAAGAGCCAATTTATATATCAGAAAATAGTTCTCATATAATTGCATTACCAAGTAAACAATTTAAAATTTCATATACACTTGATTATCCAAAAACAATTATAAATTCTCAGTTCGCATCATTTTTAATAACCCCTGAAATATATGAAAAAGAAATATCTCCAGCGAGAACTTTTTGTTTAAAAGATGAGGTGGAAATATTAAAAAATATGGGTCTTGGGAAGGGTTCTAATTATCAGAATACACTTGTTATTGATAAAGATAAAGTTATAAATAATCAATTTAGGTTTGGAGATGAACCAGTAAGACATAAAATATGTGATTTAATAGGTGATATTGCTTTGCTTGGAAAGTTCCTTTATGCACATATAATCGGTATAAAAAGTGGACATTCTATAAATACAAAATTAATTAGAAAAATAAAAGAAATTATAAAGAAAGAAAAGGTAAGTGGTATAGGTGCACCTTTATTAACATCAATAACTTCTTCTCAACTTGAAATTGAAGATATTGAAAAAATTATACCTCATAGATATCCATTTTTACTTGTGGATAGAATAATTGAAGTAGAGGAAAATAAAGCAATAGGTATAAAAAATGTAAGTGTAAATGAATGGTTCTTTCAAGGACATTTTCCAGGCAAACCTGTTATGCCTGGTGTTTTAATAGTTGAAGCAATGGCACAAGTTGGTGGTGTTTTAATGTTAAAAAAAGAAGAAAATAGAGGAAAACTTGCTTATTTTATGAGTATAGATAGGGTTAAATTTAGAAGGGCAATAAGACCAGGAGATCAGATAATTATTGAAGTTGAAGTTTTAAAAATAAAAAGCAGAGTTGGACAGATTCAAGGGAAAGCATATGTAGATGGGAAAATAGCAGCAGAAGCACTTTTAATGTTTACAGTTGCAGAAGCGTAAAATGAAAAAAATCCATCCTACTGCAATAATTACCTCTGAAGTAGAAGTTGGTGAAGATGTTGAAATAGGTCCTTATTCAATTATAGAAGGAAATGTAAAAATTGGTAAAAATTGTAAAATAGGTCCTTATGTTCATATTCAAGGTCATACAGAAATAGATGAAAATACAAAAATATTTACAGGAGCAATTATTGGAAGTATTCCTCAGGACCTTAAATATAAAGGAGAAATAACTTATTTAAAGATTGGAAAAAACAATATAATAAGAGAATTTGTTACCATAAATCCTGGAACTTCATTAGGAGAGGAAACATTAATTGGAGACAATAACTTAATAATGGCTTATGCTCATATTGCACATAACTGTAAAATTGGGAATAATGTAATAATTGCAAATGCAGGAACTCTTGCAGGACATGTTATAATAGAAGATTATGCTGTTATAGGTGGACTTGTTGGAATTCACCAATTTTGTCGTGTAGGAAAACATGCTATAATTGGCGGTTGTTCAAAAGTAACAATGGATATAATTCCTTATGTTATGGCAGATGGACATCCTGCAAGACCATATGGAATAAATATAGTAGGTCTGAAAAGAAGAAATTTTACAAGAGAAAAGATAGAAATTTTAAATAAGGCATACAAAATAATTTTCAAATCTGGAATGAATACGAAAGAAGCATTAGAAAAACTACGAGAAATAAATAATTGTGAAGAAATAAAAGATATAATTGAATTTATAAGGTTATCTCAAAGAGGAATTGCTAAAGAGAGAGTAAATGAATAAGAAAGTCGCTGTATTTGTAAATGATGATTTCTTTTCCAAATATGCATTTAAAAAACTAAAAAAAGATTACCAGGTATTCCCTTTTTCCCTAAAAAAGATAAAAAATTTTAATTCATTTGTACTTAAAGAAGTGAATTTAAATTTACTTTTTGATTTTTTAAAAAAAAATAAAATTGAATTTGTTTTTTTTGCAGGGAAAATAAATCAAAATATTGTCTTTGATAACCTTCATCCTTCTGTTAAAAATTTCCTTTCAGAAGTAGGGGATTTTAAGCCAGAAAAAATTCTGAAGAAATTAGTTAATTTTCTAGAAGAAAATGAGATAAAAGTATTATATGAAAATCAAATTTTTAAAGAAGAAATTGTAGAAGAAAAAATATTTACATATCCACCAACAGAAAAAGAGTTAGAGGACATAAAATTTGGTTTTTCTGTGTTAAAAGATATAGCAAAATACAATATTGGTCAATCAATAATAGTTAAAAATGGGATGGTTCTTGGAATTGAAGGAATAGAAGGAACAGACCAATTAATAAAAAGGGTTGGGAAATATTGTAAAGATTTTGTTTTTATAAAAGGATGCAGTGAAAATAAGGATTTGAGATTTGATATGCCTGTAATTGGAATGAGAACAATTAAAAATCTGATAAAGGAAAGTGGAAAGGTAATTGCAGTTAAAGCATATAAAACTATAATTTTACAGAAAGAGAAAGTCATAGAAGAATGTAAAAAAAATAAAATAAAACTTGTTGGAGTAAAATGAAGATAAAAGAAAATCCCGATGAAATAATTTCATACCTTGAAGACTCTTCAAATTTTAAATTGGGCAAAGCAGAGAAAGTTTTTATACCTGAAAAAGAAGAAGAGATTTTGGAAGTTATTGAAATATGTAAAAAAAATAATATACCTCTCACAGTTTCTGGGGCTGGGACAGGAACAGTTGGAGGAAGAATTGCAACAGGTGGTTATATAATTTCAATGGAAAATTTTAATAGAATTATAAACATTGATAAAGAAAAAAAACAAGCAACTTTAGAAGCAGGAGTTATAGTTGATGAATTCTTAAAAAATATAGAAAAGTTATACCTTTTTTATCCTCCCTTTCCTACTGAAAGAACTGCTTTTATTGGTGGAAATGTTGCAACGAATGCATCTGGAGAATATAGTTTTAGATTTGGTCCAACAAGAAAATATGTAAAAAGGATAAAGATGATATTAACAACTGGTAAAACTCTTGAAATAAAAAGAGGAGAAATTTTTGAAAGGAATGGTTTTATTGATTATGGAATTTTTAAAATCCCATTACCTTCTTATAGAACCCCTGATGTTAAATGCTCTGCTGGTTATTATTCAAAAGAGGGAATGGATGGAATTGATTTAATTATTGGCTCTGAAGGAACTCTTGGAATAATTACAGAAGTATCTCTTTCTTTGATTGAACAATTACCTCCAAGATTTATTATAATTATGTTTTTGAAAGATGAAGAAAAAATTTTAGAGGTTGTAAAAGAGATAAAAGAGAAAAAAGACCAACTGGAAATCTTTTCTATTGAGTTTTTTGATAAGAAATCACTTTTATTTTTAAAAGACGATTTTAATTTTATTCCTGAAGATAC
>JAMWCO010000022.1 GCA_023818785.1 Candidatus Omnitrophota bacterium | reverse complement strand
GCCTCAATTATACCTATTGCACCATTTTCCATCTTTACACTTACACTTATATGGTCTTCAACTTCAATCTTTATAATCTTCCCATCCTTTGTTGGTCTTTCTGGATATAAAATCATATCATTCCCTATAACCTCACTAAATTTACCTAAAAACCAATATATTAAATCTATAATATGACTTCCTAAATCAAGTAAAACACCAGCACCTTTTTCCTGTTTCCAACCGACCGGTTTTTCCTTTTCAACACTTCCTGAATGATAATATGAAATCCTAAAAATAGTTGGTTTACCAATAAATCCATTATCAATCAATTCTTTTGTTTTCAATGTCGCTGGTATAAATCTATTATGAAATGTAACTTGATGGTATCTGTCAAAATTTTTTAATTTTTTCTCAATCTTTATCGCTTCTTCTATTGTTGATACAATCGGCTTTTCACAATATATATGTTTTTTATTCTTAATTGAATATATAATTTGCTCATAATGATAAATATTTGGGCTTGATATATCAATTATTTCTATTTCTGGGATATCTATAAGTTCTTTATAATCAGTTGTTACAAACTCAATCCCATAAATTTCTTTTGCCTTTTTTGCTGTCTCTTCTTTTGATGTACAAATGCCAACAACCTTTGCTCTGAAAGGTGTATCTGGATAATAATGTTTTATATTCTCATAAGAATAATAATGAACTTTCCCTATAAATCCAAAACCAATAATCCCTACTTTATATATTTTCATTTAAAACTCTTTTAAAAATTCTAAATATTCTTCCACTATTACATCAAATAACTTTTTGCCTTTTTCTTTACTGGCATATTTAGGTGCTCCATAAATTCCTGTTTTGCTTTTCTGTAGTCCCCATGTTGAAATAAATGCCTTCCCTGGATAAAACTTTTTATTTATTTTTAAAATATCTTTGTCTGTTGCTTTTTCCATTTTTACACTTTCTTGGTCAAGATAAAGCATTAAACTTGTTTCATATTCTCCGCCATGACAACTTCCTCGCCACCCCATTTCAAGTATTTTATTAATTTTTTCCTTTGCTATAATATTTGGAACTGTAAGAGCAATATATACACCACAGTTATCTGCGATCTTTCTTACAACTACTTCAAGAGCACCTGTATGATTTCCATGTGAACTAACAATTACAATCTTTTTAAATCCCATTTCAATTAAAGAAAAACATATATCATAAACATATTTTATAAATGTCTCTATTTCTACTCCTGAACAACCAGGCCATCTTTTAACTTCTTTTGTTGAATATCCATAATAAATACATGGCATAATAATAACAGGGATTTTTGAAATTTCAGATATCTTTTCACATATCTTTTCAGCAATAAAAGCATCTGTCTTTAAAGGTAAGTGTAAACCATGTTCTTCTATTTGACCAATAGGAAATAAAATAATTACATTTTTTGAAATTGCTTCTTTCAATTCTTCATAAGTATTTTCTTCAAATTTTCTTTTCATTATATTACTCCTATTCTTTCATCTTTAAAAAAGTTATCATTTTTTATTGATGGTTGACTTACTTCAATTATAAGTGAATTTTTTAATGCTCTAAAAGTATGTGAAACTCCTGTTTCAACAGGTAAAATATCTCCTTGTTTTAAAATAACCTTTTTCCCATCAATTTCCATTAGAATTTCTCCTTTTAATACAAAAAATGTTTCATGTTTTTTCTTATGGAAATGTTTTGGACATCTTTGTCCAGTAAACATAAATATAAATTTCCCACAATAACCCTCTTCTATTTGATTTGCAATTATAAATTCAATATGACCTATATTTTTAAAATCATTATATCCAAAATCAAGAATAATTGGTTCAAATATCTCTGGCATTTTTAACACCCATCTTTTTATTACGCCTTTTGCTTTATTTAAAATTTTTCCCTTTTTTTCTTCATCTTTTATTTCAATCCTTTTTACCCAATCAATCTTCCTAATATCCGAATTCTTTTTCTGTTTCATATATTGCCTCCTCTATTATACTAAGCGCTTTTTTGGCAACTTCTTTCGTTATAATTATTGGAGGAGCAAGTCGTAAAATATGACCAGCAGGAACCCATGCAAGTCCTTTTTTAAATGCTTTCTGATAAATAAGAATTCCTGCTTCTAAAAATGGTTCTTTTGTATTTCTATCTTTAACAAGTTCAATGCCACCAAGACATCCTATACATCTTACATCTCCAACTATTTTGTGCCTTTCTTTAATTTGTTTCAAAATTTCAAACATATATTCTCCAATCTCTTTTGCATTTTCACATAAATTTTCTTCCTCAATAACTTCAATTGAAGCAAGTGCTGCTGCACATGCCATAGGATTTCCTCCATAACTTGTTGAAGCAGAGATTTGGCCTAAAACATCTTTATATTTTTCACTTATAATCATTGCAGTAACAGGAAAACCATTCCCAAAAGATTTACCAAGTGTTACTATATCAGGAATTGTATTATAATGCTCCATTGCAAACATTTTCCCTGTCCTTCCCATACAAGTTAAAACTTCATCTGCAAAAAGTAAAATACCATATTTATCACATAATTTTCTTATTTTTTGGATCCAGCCATCTGGTGGAATAATACTTCCAGCCCATCCCTGAATTGGTTCAAGAACAATTGCTGCTACTTGTCCAGTTGTTTCTTCTTTAATAACCTCTTCAATATAATCAACACAATATAAATTACAGGAAGGGTATTCCATTTTAAAAACACATCTATAACAATAAGACCTCGGAACAAGAAAAAAACCAGATGCTCTTAATCCTGAACTTTTGTCTATTCTTGCTAAACTTATTGCTCCAAGTGTTTTTCCATGAAAATCTCTATGAAATGATATAAATTCTAATTTACCTGTTACCATTCTCGCTGCTCTTAAACCTGCCTCTACTGCTGTTGTTCCACTATCATATAACTGAATACCATTTAAATCCCCAGGTGTAATAGAAGCAAGTTTTTCAAGTAATAATGTTTTTATTGGAGTTGTAAAATCATGACAATTCATAAGTGTTTTTGCATATTTACAGATTGCCTCACTTACCTTAGGATGACAGTGACCCAAACTTGAAACATATATTCCAGAAGAAAAATCAATATATGTATTCCCATCAACATCTTTTAATGTATAACCATAACCTTTTTCAAAAACAACAGGAAAAAGTTTAACTTGTGAAGAATATCCTTTCATATATTTGCTTGCTCTCTCATGAAATTGTTTTGATTTAGGTCCTGGTGGAGTAATTTTAATATCTGGTATTTTATTTATATCAATTTCAGCCCAATATTTCATTTTCTTCTCCTATTATTTTTTCTATTCCTTTAAAAGATGTATTTGCACCTATATAAAAAATATTTTTTTTAAAATTTTCTTCAATAAACTTTAAAAATCTCTTACCATAACCACCTGAAATATAAAAATTTTCAATCTTTTTTATCTTTTCTATAATTTTAAAATTTTTTTTGAAATATTTTAAAATCTCTTGCTTACATATTCCCTTTTTAACATAATTACCAAAATCACCATTTACTTTTAATAAAAAATAATTCCCAAAAGGGAATATACCACATATTTGATTTTTTTCAATCTTTTCAGGAAATTCATCAATTAAAATATAAAAGACAAAAGCAGTTCCAAGATTTATAACACAACTATTTTTATCTATTCCACTACCAATTGCACAAACTGTCTGGTCATTCCCACAACTATAAACTTTAACTTTATTTTTCAAATTAAATTTTTTAATAAAATCTTCTTTTAAAAAAGAAAAATGCTTCCCACAAGGATATATTTCAGAAAAAGAATCTTTCTCAATTGACAAAAATTCAAGAATTTCTTTATTAAATCTTTTTTCTCTTATATTATAAAAACCACTCATACCAAAATTGATGTCATCTCCAAAAAATTTCCCAGTCAGTTTGAAAATTAACCATTCATTTAAAAGTAAAAATTTATAAATAGATTTATAAATTTTGGGAAAATTTCTTTTTAAATATAAAACTTTGCATACCATTAATTCAGGAATAAACTTATGTAGTCCAGAAAATTTATAAAAATTAGGAAATTCTTTATTAAGGATATCCCCTTCTTTTTTTGCTCTTATATCATTCCATAAAATAAAATTTGTCAGAAAATTATAATTTTTATCAATTGTAATAAATGTCTGTGCCTGAGAAGTTATCCCTATTTTTTCAATTTCAATATTCTTTTTTTTAGAAAAATAGAAAATCTCATCTAAAAGATAGATAATTTTTTTCCATAAAATATCTTGTTCTACTTCTTTTTTTTCTATTATAGGAAGTATAAAAAATCTCTCCAATAAAATATCTCCATCTTTAATTATCCCAAATTTTACCTTTGTTGTCCCAATATCAATTCCTAATATACTTTTTTTCATTATTATAAATTGGTGCAGTTGAGTCTCTTATTATAAGTTGTGGTTTTATTATTTTTGCTGGAAACTTTTTTTCAGAATTATTCATTTTTTTGAAAAGTATATCTATTGCAAATTTTGATATTTCTTCCATTGGTTGTCTTATAGTAGTTAATGGTATTGGTAAATAAGAAGTTATTGGTAAATCATCAAATCCAATTATTGAAACTTGGTCAGGTATTTTTATATTTAATTTGATTGCTGATTTTAAAACACCTA
Source organism: Candidatus Omnitrophota bacterium (assembly GCA_023818785.1). Classification (GTDB taxonomy): domain Bacteria; phylum Ratteibacteria; class UBA8468; order B48-G9; family JAFGKM01; genus JAMWDI01. The sequence continues at coordinate 9,606 of JAMWCO010000022.1, read as the reverse complement.
TTCCTACAAAATCATTTCCACAAAAAATAGCAGTTGGTCTTATTTTCATTGATAATAATCTCAATCCTTCATTATAACCAATCTCTTCACATCTTCCATTTCTAACTATAATTAAATTCTCATTTATCTCTATCCCATTATCTTTAAGTGCTTTTCTATATCCATATTCTCTCTCCTTTGTTGTATAAATATCTGTTATATATGCAATTTTTTTATGACCTATATTTATTAAATAACTCACTCCCTCATATGCTCCATAAAAATTATCAATAGAGACCTTATCATATCCATCAATCTTCTCCTGGTCTATTAAAACAAAAGGGATATCCAAATCCTCAATTTTATGATATGCAATTATTAAACCCGAAACTCTTAAACTTAAACTTTTCTCAATTACTTTTTCAAAATTTTTTTCATTAAAACTTGTAGTAAATAACTGTAAAATATATCCTTTATCTCCTAATTTTTTTTCTATTTGTGTAAAAATTTCTGAATAATATGGATGCTTAAGGTCTGGAACGATTAAAGATATTAAACTTGCTTTTCCTTTTGGTAAATAGGAGGCAAAAATATTTGGAATATATCCAACTTTTTTTGCATATTCTTTAACTTTCTTTTTTGTTTTCTCAGATATCTTTTCATCATCCCTTAATGCTCTTGAAACTGTTGAAATATCCAATTTTAAATCACTTGCTATTCTTTTTATTGTAATCATTTTCATCCGTTTGTTTAATTATTATAAATTTATTTTAAATTTTTTTCAAGTTTTTTAAAAACAATCGTTTGCATTATTAGATATTGAAGAGTTACATATAGAAAGAAATTATTTTAAAAACAATTCAATCACAGGAACTTCAAATTTTGGTTTAAATGGAGGTAAATTTAAAACTATTCCTTCTGCTTTCCCAAGTTGCTTTTCATACCATTCTGTTGTGCCAATTTTAATTTCACTTGCATCATTTAAAAGTTGTGCATATTCAACTCTCTCTTTATAAGATTTTCCGTAAAGAAATAAAAATTTATATGGCCAAGAAAATATATGGACATAAAGTCGTCTTTTTTCAGGATTATATGTTAATCTACAATTATCAGGAGTTTTAAATTCATCTGGTGCCTTTGTGCAATTATAAATACTTTGTGAATGGTAATACATCCAGTTACCTATTTTTTCAAGTCTCTCCCTTACTCTATAATCAAATTCTCCTCTTGCAGTAGGACCGACATTTAAAATTAAATTTCCACCTTTACTTACACAATCAATCAATGTTTTTATTATTTCATCTGGTTCTCTCCATGTTGCTTCATCTCTGTGATAACCCCATGAGCCAGAAAAAGTCTGACATGATTCCCATAATACTTTCTTACCATCAACTACTGGCCAACTTTCTGCAACAACTTGCTCTGGTGTTTTAAAATCCCATTCATCTTCAAGGTCAAGACGATCATTTATTAAAATATGTGGTTGTAATTTTCTTATCATTTTAACAAGGTTTTCACTATCCCAATCATATTTTCCTTTACCATCTTCTCCTGGATATGAAAAATCAGCAAAAAGTATATCAATCTTACCAAATTCAGTTAAAAGTTCTCTAATCTGTCCATGCAAATACTCTCTATATTTTGACATATCTCTATTTTTATTTAATTTTTCTTTTTCTGGATGGTTTCTTAATGGATGGAGTTTATCAATTGTAAAATCTGGATGATGCCAGTCAATTAAAGAATAATAAAAACCAATTCTAAAACCTTCTTTTCTAAATGCATCTACAAATTCTCTTAAAAGGTCTCTTTTTGCTGGTGTATTTGTTGCTTTATAATCAGTCAATTTTGAATTCCAGAGACAAAAACCTTCATGATGTTTTGTAGTTATTACTGCATATTTCATACCTGCTTTCTTTGCAATATTTGCCCATTCTTCTGGATTATAAAGGTCTGGATTAAATCTTTTAAAATATTTCTCATCATAAATTTCATTTGGAATTTCTTCATAATTTCTTACCCATTCATGTCTTGCAGGAAGAGAATATAATCCCCAATGAATAAAAAGACCAAACCTTGCTTTATAAAACCATTCCCAATCACCTTTCCCTTTCCTTACATCTTCCATTTTTTCTCCCTTTTTTATTATTTTAAAATAAAAAAACCCGGTCCGCAAACACGAACCGGGTTGTAAAAGAAACTAAATCTTAGAAAGAAACTTTCATAGAAGCGATTGCCTGCCAAGCATCATCTCCACCATAGTATTCAATTACATCATCTGCAAGTATTTTTCCAAGAGTAAGTCCAAAAGAAAGGTCCTCTGTATAAGCATAATCAATTGAGAAAGAAATTTCTGTTCCTATATCATTAGGTGTTCCTTCATCAAGTTCTGTTAAATATCCATCAAGAGAAATTGAAAGTTTTTCAACAGGTTTTATTGAAAATCCAAGATTTATAACCTGTAAGTTGCTTTCTGATGAAAGTGATGAAAGATTATTATAAGCAGAATATGCATAAAGAAGAGGACCAATTCTTGAACCAATATTTGATGGATATACCATCTGCCAACTTTCAATATCTCCAGCAGGATTATCATCACCAGTTAACAATACATAATTTACTTTAATTTTTGGTTCCATATTTGCTGCAAATTTATATTCTGCACCAAGAAGTAATGCTGAACCATCATAATCATTTGTTCCATTATCTCCAAATTGTTTTGCATATTCTCCTTTCAAAGTAAGTCCTTCAACTGCTGGAACTCCTGAAACAATCCTTATTCCTGCTGTATCAAGTGTATCTTCTGAAACACTATCTATCGCTCTCCTTACATAATATACATCTAAATTTAATATTTCAGCAACCTTAGTTCCAATATTTAATCCGTAAAGGGTCTTTTCACCTTGGTCATCTATAAATGCTTCGTATATTTTACTGTAGAATGCAGTTAGATTTAAAGGAGCAGTTGTTGCTGAATAATCTAATCTAATAGCATCAAATGCCTTCCTTAATCCAAGGTCTCTTGCAGCTATAAGAACTGTATCATCATATGCATATGCATTAAATCTACTTCCTACTACAAGACCTTCTCCAAGTTCAATTTCTTGTCTTCCAACTGTTAAAATAAGTCCTGGAGCAAGAAGGTCTGTAACTTTAATATAAGCAAGGTCAAGGTCAATTTCTCTATCGTAGTAGTAGTAGTTGTTGTAGGAGTAGTAATCTTCTGTTCCCCAATCTCTTTCATTAATTATTCTAATCATTGTTGAAACATTGTCAGATAAATCAGCAGAAACATAAACCCTTGCATGTGTCTGAAAGAAATGTAAATCTTCATTCCCCTCATCTATATAATAGTCGCCTCTTAAAATACCATAGATAGCAATGTCTCCACCAACTTTAACATTTTCAACAGCAGAAAATCCTGTTGAAATTAAAGTTATAGTGAAGACAGCCACCATAATTTTTAATATACTTTTCATTTTTCATTCCTCCTTTTTTATCTATATAATTATCCGTTTTCCGGATTTTTAACTTTTTCAGTTTATGCTTTCCTTTTTATTTCTGACTTTTGCCTTTTTTATTTTATTCACCTCCTTTCTCGGCATTATTAAAGTCAGAATGAAAAGCATAAACTTATTTTAATTATACAACTATTTTTTATTTTGTCAATTTTTTTTATTATACCCACAAATTTTCAATCTGTCAAGTTTTATTTAATCATAGATTTTTTATTTTGTCAAATTTAAAATGTCGTAATATGATGGTTGGTTTGGACTTGTTTTTTGAGATAAAGAGACATAGGAAAGTGTAGAACCTAAGGCAAGGGGCACAAACCTTTCTATTAAAGAAACACCCATAGGCACAACAATCATATTTATTTTTTTTGAATAATCATAAGTAAGTTTTATAAGTGTAAATAGATGTTTTTTAGAATTAACTCTTGTTGCAATTTTTACATAATCTGCTTGTTTATTTTTCCCCTTTTTCACAATTTTTCTTATAATTTTATAATCAGGTGTTTTTTTGAAATTATGATATGAAAGAATTACCTTTTTATTTTTACTTTTTGAAATTTCAATAACATTTTCACATATTCTACTTTTTATCTCAATATCAATTAAGTCAACATAATCACTTATTCTTCTGTATATATCAATCCTTTTTTTCTCGCTAATATAAAATGGGTTTTCGCCTCCTTCTTTATACCATCTTACTGTTCCTATTATTTCATTTTCACAAATTCTTCTTATTTTTTTTATCCAATCAATTATTCCTTCTTCTCTAAAATTTCTCAAAAATTCATCTATTCTCAATTCAACATATTTAACATCTTTCAAAACATTTATTAATTCATTTTCATTCTCTTTCCCTACAAGAACTACTGCAATTTTCTCTTTTAAATCTCCCATTTTCCGAACCGGGTTCGGTAAAATTTTAAATTTCAAATCCTATATCAAGTTTTGATTTAGCCAGTATATAACTATTGTGAACAACTTTATTCACATCCTCAACTTTTACACCAGAAGAAATTATAATTTTTTTTGCAAAATCATCTGTTATTAAATTTTCAGGAGAATGAGTATCTGTATTTAAAATTAAAGGGAAACCATATTCATACCACAATCTAACTATATGTCCATTTGATAAAGAATGACCTTTTCTTGCAGATATTTCAATATATATTTTTTTTTCAGCGGCAATTTTTGCTTCATCTTCACTTAAAATCCCAGGATGGGCAAGAATATCTATATCACTTTCAAGGGCTTTTTTGTTTGTTCCTTTTGCAACTGGCTCAACTATTGTTTCACCATGAACAACTATAATTTTTGCTCCAAGATTCCTTGCAATTTTAGAAATTATTGGTATATCAATAGGATTTACATGTGTAATTTCAACTCCTGGTATAGTTTTTATTCTAAAATTCATATTTATTTTTTCACAAACTCTAATAAGCGCAGAAACAACATCATCTATATTTGAAAAATCAATATGGTCTGTAAAAGCAATTACTTTATAGCCAATTTCATCTGCTCTTCTTGCAAGTTCACTTGGGAGTAATTCACCATCACTTAAAAGAGTATGTGTATGAAGGTCTATCATTCTTTCTCCTTTTTTATTTCTCTTACTTCTTTCACAATAACATCAACATTTGAAACAACAAGTCCTGACATTCTTTCAACTTCTTCTTTTATTTTCTTTTGAACTTGATATGTTATTTCAGGTATATTTACTCCATACTCAACAGCAATTCCAAGTTCAAAACTTACTTCTCCTTCTCCAAGAATTACTTTTATTCCAACATCAGGAGTTTTTCTAAAGAATTTAGCAATCCCTCCTACTAAACTTGTCACTACTTTACAAACTCCTTTTACTTGTGTCGCTGCAATACCTGCAATTGAAGCAAGAACATCATTATCTATTTTTACTTTTCCAAGTTCTCTCTTTTCTTCTATCATATTATTTTCTCCCTCTGATGTTCTTCTGAAACCATTTTATCAACCATCCCTACATAGTATCTACCTGAAAGAAATAAAGGATTTGAAAAGATTTGCTTATAGAAAGGAATAGTTGTTTTTATCCCTTCTATAACAATTTCTTCAAGTGCTCTTTTCATCCTTTCAATTGCTTCTTGTCTTGTTTTTCCATAAGATATAAGTTTCATAATTAAACTATCATAATATGGAGAAACATAATAACCTTCATAAATATGTGTATCTATTCTTATCCCAGGCCCTGTTGGTAAAATAAGTTTTTTTATTCTTCCAGGGAATGGCATAAAATTATTTTCAGGGTCTTCTGCATTTATTCTACATTCAATTGAGTGATAATTTATTTTTATATCTCTCTGAGCAAAGTCAAGTTTTAAATTATCAGCAATTTTTATCTGGTTTTTAACAAGGTCAATTCCTGTAACACATTCAGTAATTGGGTGCTCAACCTGAATTCTTGTATTCATTTCTATAAAATATGGCTTTCTATCCTGATCAATAAGAAATTCAACAGTTCCTGCATTTCTATATTTTATATATTTAACTATCCTTTTTGCATATTTCTGTAATTTTTTCCTCAATTTTCTATCAACAAAAGGAGATGGACTTTCTTCTATAAGTTTCTGATGTCTTCTTTGAACTGAGCAATCTCTTTCTGGGAAAACATAGGTATTCCCTTTATTATCACATAAAACTTGTATTTCAACATGTCTTGGCCTTTCAATAAATTTTTCAATATATAATGAACCATCTCCAAAGGAAATCTTTGCCTCTTGTTGACAGGTATGCCAACCCTTTTCAAATTCTTCTTTATTATAAACCTTCCTCATACCCCTTCCTCCTCCTCCTGCGGCTGACTTTATCATTATAGGAAATCCAATCTTTTTAGCATGATAAAATGCTTTTTTGAAATCACTCTCTTCATATCCTGGAATAACAGGAACATTCACTTTTTTAGCAATTTTTTTAGCAAGAGATTTGTCTCCCATTACTCTTATATTTTCAGGTGTTGGCCCAATAAAAATAATTTTTGTCGCATTACATATTTCAACAAATTGAATATTTTCTGATAAAAATCCATATCCTGGATGAACTGCATCTGCTCCTGTTATTTCAATGGCACTTATAATTGAAGGAATATTTAAATAACTCTCCTTTGGATTAGCAGGTCCTATACAGATTCTTTCATCAGCAAGAAATGTAGGTAAAGAAAATCTATCAGCATCAGAATATCCAATAACAACAGGAATTTCTAACTCTTTACACGCCCTTATTATCCTTACAGCAATCTCTCCCCTATTTGCTACAAAAAGTTTCTTAATCATTTTTTAGGTCACTCCTGTTGAGAAGGTATCCATTGTAGTAAAAATTCAATATATTTTTCCCCTATTTCTATTTGGAGATGCTTTAAAATTAATTCCTCACTTAAAATATTATACAAATTTTTCTTCTCTATATAAAATAAAAAACTTGACCATTTATAATTTTTTAAAAATTCTATTGCCCTATCCCAATCTTTTATCCCTTTTTCATTCCAATCAGGAAAGATAAGTTCTAAACAATTTATATGGATATATCTTGTTAAATGAGAAAAATAAGCATTGGTCTCAATCAACTTAGATTTGTATCTTGATTCAAACAAAACTCCTGTTCTTTTATATTTCTTATTGAAATACATTGCATAACCTGTCATAATTTTTCTCATAAATTTTATCATTCCATCTTCTTTACAAGGACTTAAAATTAAATGAAAATGGTTTGGCATAAGTTGAAAACATAAAACATCAACCAACCTCTCTCTACTTTCGGAGCCCCGTCCTCCGAGTTTATATTCTTTATATTCCTTGGATTTTATATCATTAAAAAGATAGAGATACTCAAGAAATCTTTCATAATCCCTATTTTCCAGAAATATCCCTCTTTTCTCAACCCCCCTATTATATATGTGATAAAAATAACCAACCACAAATTCCTCTCGCCTTCTCATTTTTCGGAGCCCCGTCCTCCGAGATGGATGATGAATAGGACCTGTCCGTATTCTACTGGTTTTCCATTTTCTACAAGTATTTCCTTTACAATTCCATCATATTCTGATTTTATTTCATTCATTACTTTCATTGCTTCAATAATACATAAAACATCTCCTTTTTTTACATGCTTCCCAATTTCAACAAATGGAGAACTTGTAGGTGATGGTGCCCTATAAAAAGTTCCGACAAGGGGTGATTTTATATATACAATATTATCAAGTTCCTGTATAGGATATTTTGCCTCTTCTACTATTTTATCTACATCTACTTTTGGACTTTCTTCAATAACCTTCCTCTCTTTTATTTCTTCACCTTTTTTACTTAAAATCAAATGGAAATCACCTTTTTTTACTTCAAGATATTCTAAACCATATTCTCTCATAAAATCTGCGTAAATTTTTAATTCCTCTGGTTTCATTTTTTAAACTTAAACTCTTGTAATATATTCTCCAGTTCTTGTATCTATCTTTATAATATCTCCAACTTCAATAAATAAAGGGGTTTGAACAATAAGACCTGTTTCTAATTTTACCTTTTTTCTACCACCAGTAACTGTATCTCCTTTAAATCCAGGTTCTGCTTCAATAACTTTTAAATCAACAGTTAAAGGAAGTTTTATATCTATTATTTTGCCTTGATAAAATAAACCGATTACCTCTAAATTTTCTTTAAGATAGAACTTTTTATCTCCAATTATTTCCAAACCAAGATGAAACTGGTCATAATTAGAGTTGTCCATAAAATAAAACAATTCTCCATCAGAATAAAGATAAGTAAGAGGTCTTTCATCTAATATAACAAGATTCACATCCACATCGCTTCTAAGAGAAAATTCTGCTCCTTTGCCTGTTTCTATCTCTATTGCTTTAACTTTAACAATACCTCTCCTTTGCTGCTGAACAATATGAGAAACACTTTTAACAGTATATAATTTACCCTCATACTCAAAAACATTTCCTTCTTTCAAATCAAGAACATTCATAAAAAAATTATATCATAAAAAGGTGAGAAAAAAAATAAATTATAGTGAAAAAGTATTTTTAGGAAATCCTGGTTAACTTCAATAATACTTGTTAAAACATAAAGCAATCTTTTCCATTATCTATACGGTGTTGCCATACTTATAAAAATATTTTTTAACTACTAAAACTGAAATTAGTAAAACCAATGGCAAAATTAAATCTTTTATGCATAAGTAAGCAAATATAACAAATGGAATAAGTAAAATTCTAACAATACCTTTTAAAACAGGACTATTTGATATAATTTCTGCATATTTTGGTGAATGAGAATAATACCATCTGACAAAATTCCTTCCTATTCTATTTGTGACCAAAAATTTATCTCTAAATTCTCTTAAAATTTTAACTATTGGATGATTGTAATTTCCAAAACAGGCAGTCGCTATGAAACATCCACCGCCACCTCCTCCTCCACCACCTCCTCCACCACCACTTACATTTATATATCCAGCACCTGATGGGTCAACTATTACACCATTTTCTTTTTTATCATAATCATCAGGTGTTCTCCCATCTTTCAATTTAATAGTTACTATTGTAGAATTAGGCGTTGAACCTGGAGAAAAACTAACATTTTGGAATAAACTGACCCCTTCTTTTGGATTATATTTCCACCACTTATTTATTTTTTCAGGTATTTCAAATTCAATTGTTTGTTCTGCACCTTGTTGTAATCCTTCAACTCTTATATCATACATCCTTTTAATATCCATACCTTGTATTCGTTCTCCCATAACATTTGGATCAAACTCTCTTATATATATTTTTATTGGTCCGCTTACTTCTGTCCTAATAACTGTTCCCATATTTGTTGTGTCTGTTTGAGTATTTTGGTTAAGAAGGAGACCCATAAAAATAACTTTAAAACCTGGTATACCAAAATCTTGTTGTGTTTTCCAATCTGACCACTCTTGATTTTGGTCTTTACATTTTATCCCAAAAGTATAAGTTTTATTTTGTTCAAATAAAGTAAAAGGCAATTCAATTTTCACCTCTGTAAAACCATTATTTTCTTTTTTAATATCAGTATCAATAAGATTAAGCCCTTCCTCTAACTTATATTCAAATTCTGTAATTTTATCTTGG
>JAMWCO010000021.1 GCA_023818785.1 Candidatus Omnitrophota bacterium | reverse complement strand
ATTTGAGTTAATGGATGCGGTAGATAGTTATATACCAGAGCCAGTTAGGGTAATAGACAAGCCATTTTTGTTAGCGGTAGAGGATGTATTTAGTATAACAGGGAGAGGGACAGTAGCGACAGGTAGGGTAGAGAGAGGGAAGGTAAAGGTAGGGGATGAAGTAGAGATAATAGGGTTGTCTCATGATATAAAGAAGAGTGTAGTTACAGGGCTTGAGATGTTCAGGAAGGAATTAGATGAAGGGGTAGCAGGAGATAATGTAGGGATTTTGTTAAGGGGGATAGAGAAGGAAGAGGTAGAGCGTGGTATGGTAATAGCTGCTCCTGGTAGTATAACACCACATACAAATTTTAAAGCGCAGGTATATGTATTAAAGAAAGAAGAAGGAGGGAGACACACACCATTTTTCACAGGATATAGGCCACAATTTTATATAAGGACGACAGATGTTACAGGAGAGATAAAGTTACCAGAAGGGGTAGAGATGGTTATGCCAGGAGATAATTTAGAGATGGAGGTAAAATTGATATATCCAGTAGCACTTGAGAAAGGACAGAGATTTGCTATAAGGGAGGGAGGAAAAACTGTTGGTGCTGGTGCTGTAACTGAAATAATTGAATAAAGGAAGAAAATGAGAGAGATAATTTCCTTAGTTTGCTCATTATGTAAAAATAGAAATTATTATACAACTAAAAATAAAAAAGTAAAAAAAGAAAGGTTACAGATTAATAAATATTGCCCAAAGTGTAATAAACATACATTACATATAGAAGGTAAGTAAAAAATTTGGTGACTTGACAGAAATAAAAAAAGAATGTATAATATTTTTTTGTCTATTTAATAATTTTAATAATAATTAGGCCTGTAGCTCTAACGGTAGAGCGGCGGACTCCAAATCCGTAGGCTGGAGGTTCAAATCCTCCCAGGCCTGCAAAATATGAAAGAGAAAATTAAAAATTATATTTATGAGGTGAAAGCAGAATTGAAAAAAGTTACATGGCCAGAAAAAAGGACTTTAAAAATTTCAACTTTTGTGATTATTATTTTTATGGTGATTATGGCTATATATTTTGGTATAATAGATGTAATTTTTTCAAAATTGATTAGTTTAATATTAAGGTAAAAAAATGGGAAAATGGTATATATTACATGTTAGAACTGGACAGGAAGATAAGATAAGAAAGTTGATTGAAAATAGAGTTAATAGTGATAAAGAGAGAATAAAGCAAATTATTATTCCAAAAGAGGAAATTGCAGAATTAGAAAAAGGAGAAAAGAAATTGAAAAGTAGGAGATTCTGGCCTGGATATATGTTAATTGAAATTGAAGATGATGAAGATAATGAAGTTGTTTGGCATAGAATAAGAACAACTCCAGGAATTTTTAAATTTCTTGGAGCAGGAGAAAAACCAGTTCCTTTGAAAGAAGAAGTAGTAGATAAAATATTAAAAGAGATAAATGAGAGAAAAAGTAAACCATCTCCTAAGGTTGAGTTTAAAGTTGGGGATAGAATTGAAATAATAGATGGTCCTTTTGTAAATTTTACAGGAGTTGTTGAAGAAGTATATTTGGATAAAGAGAGATTAAAAGTAAGTGTTTCAATTTTTGGGAGAGCGACATCATTAGAACTTAATTTTTGGCAAGTTGAAAAAATAACTTAAAGGAGCAAAAATGGCAGTGGAAAAGAAAATTAAAGCAGTTGTAAAATTACAGATACCAGCGGGACAAGCAACTCCTGCTCCTCCTGTTGGTCCTGCACTTGGACAACATGGAGTAAATATAATGGAGTTCTGTAAACAGTTTAATAATATAACCAAAGGGAAAGAAGGGACAACTATTCCTGTAGTTATAACTATTTATGAAGATAGAAGTTTTACATTTATTGTTAAGACACCACCAGTTTCAGAATTAATAAAAAAAGCAATAAAGATTGTTAAGGGTTCATCTGCTCCTAATAGAGAAAAAGTTGGTAGAATTACAAGAAAACAGATAGAAGAGATAGCAAAAATTAAATTACCAGATTTAAATACAAATGATTTACAGAAAGCAATAAAGATAATAGAAGGTTCTTGTAAAAGTATGGGTGTTGAAGTTATTGACTAAAAGGAGAAGATATGTCAAAGAGATACACTGCTTTACTTGAAAAAGTTGATAGAAGTAAAACTTATAGCATTGATGAAGCAATAGAAGTTTTAAAAGGGCTCCATTCAACAAAATTTGATGAAACTGTAGATTTATCAATAAAACTTGGGATTGACCCTAAGAAACTTCAGCAGCCAGTGAGAGGTTCTGTAGTTCTTCCTAATGGGACAGGGAAAAAAGTAAGAGTTCTTGTTTTTGCAAGTGGTGAAAATTTAAAAAAGGCTCAAGATGCAGGGGCTGATTATGTAGGAGGAAATGAACTTACTGAAAAGATAAAAAATGGATGGCTTGAATTTGATTATGTTATTGCTACTCCTGATATGATGAAAGTTGTTGCACCCTTAGGGAAAATTCTTGGTCCAAGAGGTTTAATGCCAAATCCTAAAACAGGAACTGTTACAGATAATGTTGAGAGTATAGTAAAAGAAGCGAAAAAAGGGAAAATTGATTTTAAAATGGATAAAGATGGCAATATTCATATTCCTGTTGGAAAAATTTCTTTTTCAAATGAAATGTTGAAAGAAAATATTATTTCTGCAATTTCTTCTGTTATGAGTGTAAAACCATCTGGAGTAAAAGGGACATATATTAAGTCAATTCATCTTTCTCTCACAATGTCTCCTTCTGTGAAACTTGATTCAAATAGGGTTTTACAGTATTTAAAAGGTATTTAAAAGGGGATAAATATGAATAAGTGGACAAAGAAAAGGAAAGAAGAAATTGTTAAAAAGTTGACAGAAGAATTTAAAAATAGTAAAATAAATATTTTAAGTAGTTTTTCAGGATTGAGTGTTTTTGAAATGAAAAAAATTAGAGATTCAATTAAAAATGTAGGTGGGAATATTATGGTTGTAAAAAATAATCTTATAGAAATTATTTTTAAAAATTTAAGTAAAGACCAAGCTTGTAAATTTATAAATGGACCTACTTTTGTTGTCTGGAGTAATAAAGAGAATGAGATAGAAATAATAAAATCACTGATTGATTTTCAAAAAAATATTGGTAAGATAGAGATAAAAGGAGGAGTGTTGAATGGTGAAATAATTGATAATAATAAACTTACAGAGATTGGTAAATTGCCAAGTAAAAAAGAATTACAAAGTCAAATTTTATATCTTTTAAAAATGCCTTCTATAAGATTAGTAAATTCAATGAGAGGTCCAATAAGAAAATTAGTTAGTATTTTAAATCAGATAAAAGAAAAAAAGGAGAGTTGAAATGGAAAAAAATCTTATTGATGAAATAGTTGAAAAAATTGAAAAACTTTCAGTTTTAGAAGTTGCTGAACTTGCAAAAAAACTTGAAGAAAAATTTGGAGTAAGTGGGATGGTTGCTCCTATATCAGTTGCAACATCTACTCAACAAAGTTCTGCTTCTACAGTATCTGAAGAAAAGACAACTTTTGATGTTATTCTTAAGTCAGCAGGTTCAAATAAGATTCAAACAATTAAAGAAGTAAGGGCTATTACAAACCTTGGATTGAAAGAAGCGAAAGATTTAGTTGAATCATTACCAAAACCAATTAAAGAGAAAGTTAATAAAGAAGAAGCAGAAGAGATTAAGAAGAGACTTGTAGCAATTGGAGCAGAAGTAGAAATAAAATAATCTTTTTAAAATTATAAATTTTTTTCTTAAAAATTTTAAAAAGGAGTAGAAGATGGTTGAAGTTCCTGATTTATTATATATTGTTAAAAAGTCTTATGAGGATTTTCTTCAAAAAGATATACCTCCAGAAAAAAGAAAATTACAAGGTCTTGAAGAGATTTTTAGAAAAGTTTTTCCAGTGGAGAGTGAGGATGGTTTATTGAAATTAGAATATATTTCTTATTCTATTGAGAATCCCACAAATACAATTGAGGAATGCATGGAAGAAAAAAGTACTTACGAAGGTAAACTTAAAGTAAAATTTAGACTTTTAATAAATAGAAAAAATCAAGATGGGTCTTTACAGAATGTTGGGATAAAAGAACAAGTAGTATATGTTGGTGGTATTCCTTTGATGACAGAGAGTGGGTCTTTTATTATAAATGGTATTGAAAGAGTTGTTGTAAATCAACTTTTAAGATGTCCTGGTGTTTATTTTAAAGAAGAGGAAGAATTTGCTCAAAAGACATTATATTCTGCTAAAGTTTATCCTTCAAGAGGTTTATGGATTGAAATTTATATTGACCAGCATGAAACATTACATTTTTTAATTGGCAAAAAGAAAATTCTTGCAACTACATTTTTGAAAGCACTTGGGATAGAAGAGAAAGAAATAATAAAAGAGATATATGGAGATGAGGAAGATATGCCAGAAGATTCTATAATTAGAATGACATTATTAAAAGATACTGCAAAGAATAAGGAAGATGCATTAAAGTATATTTATTCTGAATTAAGACCTGGATATCCTTTAATTTTGAAAGAAGCAGAAAGATTTTTAAATTCTTTATTCTTTACAAATGAGATATACGACCTTTCTGAAGCAGGAAGAAGCCAGATTAATAAAAAATTAGGAGTTAACAAAAAAGAGAGGCATTTAACTAAAGAAGATATTATTGGAATAATAAAATATTTGGTTGCTCTTTACGAAAAAAAGGAAGGTGAAATAGATGATATTGATCATCTTTCAAATAAAAGAGTTAGGACATCTGCAGAAATTATTAAAGAGCATGTTTACGAAGGTATTATCCGACTTGCAAGATATTGTAAAGAAAAAATGGCTCTTGTTGATAAGACAAAAATAGATGAGATATTACCTCAGGAATTAATAAATCATAGATTTTTTGTAAATGTTGTAAATGATTTCTTTGCAAGAAATCAACTTTCACAATTTCTTGATAAAACAAATCCACTTGCAGAAATCACTCATAAGAAAAGAGTTACAGCAGTAGGAGAAGGGGGGATAAAAGAAAGGAAAAGAGCAGGATTTGAAGTTAGAGATGTTCATTATACACATTTTGGTAAAATATGTCCTATTGAAACACCTGAAGGAGCAAATATTGGTTTAATAAATTCGTTAACAGTTTATGCAAAAGTTGATGAACTTGGATTTTTAAGGACTCCTTATTATAAAGTAGAAAATGGTTTTGTTAAAAAAGATAAAATTGAATATTTAAGTGCATATGAAGAAGAAAAACATAATATTGCTCCTGCTGATGTTCCTTATGATGAAAAAACAGGCGAAATAATCCCAGATAAAGTTATTGTTCGTGGTAAAGAAGGAGACTTTTTTGAAATTAGTAAAACAGAAATTAGTTATATCGGCGTTTCTCCTGTTCAGACAGTTAGTGTTAGTGCTTCATTAATCCCTTTCCTTGAGCATGATGATTCTAATAGAGCACTTATGGGTTCAAATATGCAGAGACAGGCAGTTCCATTAATTAAACCAGAATCACCCATTGTAAAAACAGGTATGGAGAAATATGTTGTAAGAGATTCAGGTTCTATTTTAAAGGCAAAAAATTCAGGTATTGTTGAATATGTTGATGCTAATAAAATCATAATTAAGAGAGATAACCCAGGATTATTTCCATGGGAAGAAAAGGATATTTATTATTTGAAAAAGTTTAATAGAACAAATCAGGATACTTGTTTTCATCAAAGACCAATTGTTGATGTTGGAGACAAAGTAGTAAAAGGACAGAATCTTACAGATGGATTTGCTATTTCAAAAGAAGGGGAATTGGCGCTTGGAAGAAATGTTCTTGTTGCTTTTATGCCTTGGCATGGATATAACTATGAAGACGCAATTTTAATAAGTGAAAGATTGGTAAAAGAAGATGTTTTTACTTCAATCCATATAAAAGAATTTGAAGTTGAAGCAAGAGATACAGAACTTGGACCAGAAGAAATAACATCTGATATACCTAATGTGCCTGAAGATAGACTTGTAAATCTTGATAAAGATGGGGTTGTTAAAATAGGAACAGAAGTTGAACCAGATGATATTCTTGTTGGTAAAATTACGCCAAGAGGGGAATCAGAGTTGACACCAGAAGAAAAACTTTTAAGAGTAATTTTTGGTGAAAAATCAAAAAATGTTTTAAATACTTCTGAAAAAGTCCCTCCTGGAGTGAAAGGTGTTGTTATAAATGTTAGAAAATATGTTAGAAGAGAGGAAACAGAAAGCAAGAATATTCAAGAAGAAATAGAAAAAGAAGTTGAACAGATTAAGGCAAATTATAAAAAGAAAGAAAAAATAGTTAAACAGATTATTACAAATGAAATAAAAAAGTTTCTTGGGAAAGAAAAAATAAATTTGAAAGTTCCTTATAATGTAGATGGCTGGGAAAAATTGCTTAATAAAGTTAGTGATGATGTAAGAGATAATTTGAAAAAGATAATTGATATAGGTAAAAAAGAGATTGAAGAAATAGAAAATCAATGTAGAGAAGAAGAAGCAAAAATAAGGAAAGGATATGAACTTCCTCCAGATGTAAGAATGAAGGTAGTAGTAGAAATTGCAATGAAAAAGAAAATATCTGTTGGTGATAAGATGAGTGGTAGGCATGGGAATAAAGGAGTTATTGCAAAAGTTTTACCAGAAGAAGATATGCCATTTCTTGAGGATGGGACACCAGTTGACATGGTTTTAAATCCACTTGGAGTCCCTTCAAGGATGAATGTAGGACAGATTCTTGAGATACATCTTGGATGGGCATTAAAAACACTTGGATATAAACTTGAAGTTCCTGTTTTTCAGGGATTAAAAGAACTTGAAATAAAAGATTTGTTAAGAAAAGCAGGACTTCCAGAAACAGGCAAAACAATCCTTTATGATGGTCAGACAGGCCAACCATTTCATCAACCAGTAACTATTGGTTATATGTATATGATGAAATTAATCCATCTTGCAGATGAAAAAATTCATGCAAGATGTACTGGTTCATATTCCTTAATTACACAACAACCTCTTGGTGGAAGAGCACAATTTGGTGGACAGAGATTTGGAGAGATGGAAGTTTGGGCCCTTGAAGGATATGGCGCTGCTTATACATTAAGGGAAATATTAACAGTTAAAAGTGATGATACTGAAGGTAGAAAACAGATGTATGAAGCGATTGCTAAAGGGCTTGATTATGAAGGAGAAAATTTACCAGAGTCATTTAAAGTATTAAAAAAAGAATTGCAAGGGCTTGGTTTTGATTTAAGAATAGAGAAAAGAAAGATTGGAGAAAGAGAAAAGGATGTTGTTACAATAAGAGTTGCTTCTCCAACTGTAATTCGTTCCTGGTCGTATGGAGAAGTAAAAAAAGCGGAAACATTAAATTATAGAACTTTAAGACCTGAAAGAGATGGGCTTTTCTGTGAGAAGATATTTGGTCCTGAGAGAGATTATGAATGTGCTTGTGGTAAATATAAAAAATTGAGATATAAAGGAATAATATGTGATAGATGTGGTGTTGAAGTTACTACCAGAAGAGTTAGAAGAGAAAGAATGGGGCATATTGAACTTGCAACTCCTGTTTCTTATGTATGGTTATTTAAAAGCACATCAAATTGGCTTGGTTTACTTTTAGACCTTTCACAGGCAGAACTTGAAATGGTTATTTATTATGAAAGATATATAGTGACAGACCCTGGAAATATTCCTGAATTAAAAGAAAAGATGTTATTGACAGAAAGTGAATATCAACAATATCTTGAAAAATATGGTAATAAATTTAAAGTTGGGATAGGAGCAGAAGGTATTCAAGAATTACTTAGAAAAATTGATTTAGAGAAAATGGAAGAGAATATAAAAAATGAATTAAAGAAGAAGAAAAGTTATGAAGAAAAAAGAGAACTTATCAAAAAATTGAGGATGGTTCAAGGACTTATAAAAACACAAGTAAAACCAGAATATCTTGTGACAAATATTATACCTGTTATTCCACCTGATTTAAGACCACTTTTACCTCTTGATGGTGGAAGATTTGTTGCTTCTGATTTAAATGACCTTTATCAAAGAGTTATAAATAGAAATAATCGCCTTAAGAAACTTATCAAACTTCAAACACCTGACATTATTGTGAGAAATGAAAAAAGATTGCTTCAGGAAGCAGTTGATGCTTTGATGGATAATGGAAGACATGGAATGCCTGTTTTAGGTAAGGGGAAAAGGCCTTTAAAATCACTTGCAGATGCATTAAGAGGTAAACAGGGAAGATTTAGACAGAATTTACTTGGTAAAAGAGTTGATTATTCTGGGAGGGCTGTTATTGTTGTTGGGCCAAATTTAAAATTGAATGAATGTGGAATTCCTAAAGAGATGGCTCTTGAGTTATTTAGCCCATTTGTATTGAGAGAATTTAGAAAAAGAGAATATTTTCATACTCTTGGAAGTGCAAAAAAAGCAATTAGAGAAAATAGGCCTGAAATATGGGAAATTCTTGAAAAGGTTATTAAACATCATCCTGTACTTTTGAATAGACAGCCAACTTTACATAGATTAAGTATTCAGGCATTTGAACCAAGATTGATAGAAGGGAATGTTATAGCAATTCATCCACTTGTTTGTCCTGCTTATAATGCTGATTTTGATGGAGATACAATGAGTATACATGTTCCTTTAACTCCTGAAGCAATATTTGAAGCAGAACTTTTAATGAAAGCAACAACTCATATACTTTCTCCTGCAAATGGTAAACCAGTTGTAACTCCTACAAGAGATATAGTTATGGGTTGTGCTTATTTAACATATATGAGTAATGAAGAAGAATATCCAAAGATTATTTCAAGTTTTGATGAGGCAAAGTACTTAAATTATATGGGAGAACTTGAACTACATAGACCAATAAAAGTTAAAGATGAAAAAGGTAATTTAATTACAACAACAGTTGGAAGGATTATATTTAATGAGATTATACCAGAAGAAATACCATTTAAGAATGAATTATTTGAATCAAATGGGCTTGAAAAACTTATAGAAGAAATCTTTACAAAATGTGGATATGAAAAAACAGTTGAATTTCTTGATGCATGTAAAGACATAGGATTTTATTATTCAACAGTAAGTGGAATAACAATTGGTATTGATGACCTTATTGTTCCTGAAAGAAAAAGTAAATTGATAAGTGAAGCAAAATTAGAGGTTGAGAAGGTTGATAGAAATTATAAAAAGGGAATAATCTCTGAAGGTGAAAAATATAATAGAAAGATTGATATATGGACTTCAATTGCAAATGAATTAATGGAAGAGGTTATGAATACTATAAAAAATGATACAGGAGTAAGACCATTTAGAATTAATCCTATATATTTAATGGTAAGTTCAGGAGCAAGAGGAAATAGAACACAAGTTACACAGTTAATGGGTATGAGAGGGCTTATGATAAGACCTACAAAGAAACTTACAGGAGGGATTGGAGAGATAATAGAAACACCAGTCGTTTCAAATTTTAAAGAAGGGTTGTCTGTTCTTGAATATTTTATTTCAGTTCATGGAGGGAGAAAAGGTCTTGTTGATACTGCTTTAAAAACATCAGATGCAGGATATTTAAGCAGGCGTCTTGTAGATGTTGCTCATTCAGTAATAGTTACAGAATATGATTGTGGGACTCTTGAAGGTATTTATGCAAGTCCTTTAATAGAAGGAGATGAGGAGATTATTTCTTTAAAAGAGAGAATAGTTGGGAGAGTTGCTATTGATAATGTTGTAGATATAATAACAGACCAGATAATTGTTGAAAGTGGAGAGGTTATAGATGAAGAAAAGGTAGAAAAAATAATTGATACAGGGATAAATAGAATAAGAATAAGAAGCGTTTTAACATGTAAAGCAGAAAAAGGTGTATGTGCAAAATGTTATGGTTGGGATTTATCAAGGAAAAAACTTGTCAATATTGGAGAGGCAGTTGGTATTATAGCAGCACAATCAATCGGAGAACCAGGAACACAACTGACTTTAAGGACATTCCATACAGGTGGGGCTGCTTCAAGAGGCGGAGGTCCTTCATTAATAACAAGTAAAACAGAAGGGATTATAAAATATCTTGAAGATTTAAAAATTGTTAAAAATAAAGAAGGGAAAAATATTGTTTATCAAAGAGAAGGGAGTATAGCAATTGTTGATGAGAAAAACAGAGAACTTGAGAGATATACATTGAGAGTTGGTTCTATAGTTGAATTTGAGAATGGAAGTAGAGTTAAAGAAAATGATATTATTGCAAGATGGGACCCTTATTCAATCCCTGTTATAGTAAATAAAGCAGGTAAAGTTAAATATAAAGATATAGAGACAGGTAAAACAGCAAGAAAGGAAATAGATGCCACAACAAAGACAAAAAGATTGATAATAATACCTCATAAGGAAGAACTTGAACCACAGATTCTTCTTTTAGACAAGAATGATAAAGAAATTGGCAAATATCATATCCCTGTTGGAGCCTATATTGTTGTAGATGAAGGTGCTGAAGTATCTCCAGGAGATATAGTAGCAAAAGCAATAAGGACAGTTGGTAGAGTTCAAGATATTACAGGAGGATTACCAAGAGTTTCTGACCTATTTGAAGCAAGGACTCCTAAAAATCCTGCAATTCTCTCAGAAATAGATGGATTTGTAAAAGTTGAGGTAGAGAAATTGGGTAGAAAAGTTAAAATTAAAAATCCAGAAACAAATACAGAAAAAGAATATTTAATACCTTATGGTAAGACACTTCTTGTTAGTGATAATGATTATGTTCTTGCAGGAACAAAATTAACAGATGGTTCTGAAGTCTTGAGTGATATTTTAAGAATACAGGGAGAAAAGAAGGTTATGGAATATCTTTTAAATGAAATTCAAAAAGTTTATAGAGTTGAAGGTGTTAGATTAAATGACAAACATATAGAAATAATAATAAGACAGATGCTTTCAAAGGTTAGAGTTGAAGACCCTGGGGATACTTATTTACTTGAAGGAGAAGAAATAGATAGATATGAAATAGAAAGGATAAATAGTTCATTACCAAAAGGGAAGAAACCTGCAACATTTAAACCACTTGTTCTTGGTATCACAAAAGTTGCTTTAAGTAGCGAAAGTTTCATATCTGCCGCTTCTTTCCAAGAGACTATGAGAGTTCTAACTGATTCTGCTATTTTAGGAGCAGAGGATTATCTTGAAGGATTAAAGGAAAATGTAATACTTGGAAGATTAATTCCTGCTGGGACAGGAACTTTTGAAAAGAAAAAAGTAGAAGAAAAAGTTTATGAATATACAAAATAGGAGGTTTTATGCCAACAATAAATCAATTATTAAGAAAGAGGAGAAAACCAAAAAAGAAAAAAACAAAATCAACTGCTCTTGAAAAAAATCCTTTTAAAAAAGGGGTTTGTTTATATGTTAGGACAATGACACCTAAGAAACCAAATTCTGCATTAAGAAAAATTGCAAAAGTTCGTCTTACAAATGGGAAAGAGGTTATTGCATATATTCCTGGAATTGGACATAATCTGCAAGAACATTCAATTGTTCTTGTTAGAGGAGGAAGGGTTAAAGATTTACCAGGGGTTAAGTATCATATAGTAAGGGGTGTTTTTGATGCAAGTGGTGTTGAGAATAGAAAAAAATCTCGTTCAAGATATGGCACTAAAAAGCCAAAGGGAGAGAAAAAGGAGGGTTAAAAATGCCGAGAAGAAAAAGAGCAGAAAAAAGAGTTGTTGAACCTGATCCAAGATATAATGATTATGAAGTTGCTAAATTTGTGAATAAATTGATGTGGGATGGGAAAAAATTAAAAGCATATAATATATTTTACACTGCGATGGATATAATTAAAGAGAGAACAAAACAAGACCCATTGGTTATATTTAAAAAAGCATTAAGTAATGTAAAACCAAAACTTGAAGTAAGACCAAGAAGAGTAGGTGGTGCAACATATCAGATACCAATGGAGGTTCCTCCACATAGAAGTTTATCACTTGCTATAAGATGGATAGTTGAATCTGCAAGAAGCAGGAAAGGGAAACCTATGGCAGAGAGATTAGTAGATGAAATTCTTGAAGCAGCAAAAGGAGAAGGTCCAAGTGTGAAAAAGAAAGAAGATACCCATAAGATGGCTGAATCAAATAGGGCTTTTGCTCATTATAGATGGTAATTAAATTATAGGAGATTTACTTATGATTGAAAAAGTAAGAAATATAGGAATTATTGCTCATATTGATGCTGGAAAAACTACTACAACAGAACGTCTTCTTTATTATACAGGTAAAACATATAAAATAGGAGATGTAGATGAAGGAACTGCTGTTATGGATTGGATGGATCAGGAAAAAGAGAGAGGAATAACTATAACATCAGCAGCAACAACATGTTTCTGGAAAGGATATAAAATAAATATTATTGATACTCCCGGGCATGTTGATTTTACAGTAGAAGTTGAAAGGTCCTTAAGAGTTCTTGATGGTGCAATTGGAATTTTTTGTGGAGTTGCAGGAGTTCAACCACAATCTGAAACTGTATGGCGTCAAAGTGAAAAATATAATGTTCCAAGAATTATTTATATAAATAAAATGGATAGGGTTGGTGCTGATTTTTTTAGAGTTGTTGAAGATATTAGAAAGAAACTTGGTTCAAAACCATTAATTCTTGTTTTACCAATAGGAAGAGAAGATAAGTTTACTGGATTGATAGACCTTGTAGAAGGTAGAATTATAATTTATGATTCAGAATTTGAAACAGAAGCAAAGATAAAAGAAATTGATGAGCAATATAAAGAAGAGTTTGAAAAATATAGAAATATTATGATTGAAGAACTTGCTGAAATAGATGAAATGATTATGGAGAAATATCTTAATGGTGAAAATATGCCAATTGATTTATTGAAAAAAGTAATAAGAAAAGGGACTCTTTTAAAGAAGATTTTCCCTACATTTTGTGGTTCTTCATTAAAAAATAAAGGAACACTTTTACTTCTTGATGCTATTTGTGATTACCTCCCCTCTCCAATTGATAGAGGTGAGATTTTAGGAGTAAATCCAATCACAGGGAAAAGAGAAAAAAGGAAACCAATAACTGAAGAAAAATTTTCAGGTATTGTTTTTAAAATATTTAATGATGTTCATCTTGGTAAAATTTTATATGGAAGGATTTACTCAGGACAGATAAAAAAAGGGGATAGAGTTTTAAATTCTTCAAGAAATAGGAAAGAGAAGATTTTGAAAATACTTGAAATTCATGCAAATAAATATTTTAATAAGGATTTTGCAATTGCAGGAGATATAGTTGGCATTATTGGTTTGAAAGATACATTTACAGGAGATACATTAAGTGATGAAAATTCTCCTATTATTTATGAATCAATAAACTTCCCTGAACCAGTTATTTATTCTGCAATTGAACCAATTACCAAAAGCGACTATCAAAAACTTTATGATACATTGAAAAAAATGATAGAAGAAGACCCAACATTAAAATTAAAAATTGATGAAGAAACTGGCCAGATAATTTTAATGGGTATGGGAGAACTTCATATAGATGTAATTTCTGAAAGATTGAAGAGAGAGTATAAAATTCCTGTTCGTCTTGGTAAACCTGAAGTTGCTTATAGAGAAACAATTACGCAAGTTTGTGAAGGAGAAGGAGAGTTTCTAAATACTATTGGAGATAAATTAAATTATGGATATGTTTTTTTAAGAATTGAACCAGGAAAAAGAGGAGAAAAATTTAAATTTTTTAATATGGTAGATAAAACAAAATTACCATTAGAATTTGTTCCTGCAATAGAAGAGGGGATTAAAGAATGTCTTGAGGTTGGGATATATGGTTTCCCAATTATTGATATAAAAGTTTTTCTTGTTGATGCAATTTTTAATCCAGAAACTTCAACTCCTTTTGGTTATAAAGTTGCCTCTAATATTGCTTTTAAAAATGCATATAAAAATGGTTCACCTGTTATTCTTGAACCAATTATGAGGATAGAAATATTAACTCCTGAAGAATTTATTGGAGAAGTTATACATGACTTTACTATAAGAAATGGTAAAGTTTTAAATGTTGATATTCATGGAAGTACAGGAATTATTAATGGGAGTGTCCCTTTAAAGAAAATTTTTGGATATTCTACAATTTTAAGGTCTTTGACACAGGGAAGAGGGAGTTTTATAATAGAACCACTATATTATGAAGTTGTAAGTGAGGAAGAATTTAAGAAGATAGTTGGAATAGGTATTTTTTAATTAAATAGGAGGGAAATATGGCGAAGGAGAAATTTGTGAGGACAAAGCCGCATGTGAATATAGGCACGATAGGTCATGTAGACCATGGGAAGACGACATTAACGAGTGCAATAACATTAGTATTGGAGAAAGAGAAGAAGGCCAAATTTACCAGATATGAGGAGA
>JAMWCO010000178.1 GCA_023818785.1 Candidatus Omnitrophota bacterium | reverse complement strand
TTTTCATATCTATATACAGTTCCAATTTCAGCCCACCTTATAGGTAAATCTTTATAACTTCTTAATTTACTCATATAAATTATAATGTGAAAAGGACAATTCATTGGTTTTAATTGATACGATTTACCTTCTTCAATTTCCATTCTCGGAAACATATAATCACTATAAAAAGAAGTGTGTCCTGATTTTTCCCAAAGAAAAATATCTGCTATGTGAGGAGTATAAACAATCTCATAACCATTTTTTAAATGGACTTCTTTCCAGAAATCTTCTATGATTTTTCTCACAATTGCACCTTTAGGATGCCAAAATACCAATCCAGGACCATATTCAGGATGGATACTGAAAAGTTCAAGTTTTTTTCCTAATATCCTATGGTCTCTTTCTTTTGCTTCTTCTAAAAATTTTAAATAATCATCAAGTTCTTTTTTTGTTTCAAAAGATATTCCGTAAATTCTTTGCATACTTTCTCTTTTTTCATCTCCTCTCCAATAGGAAGCAGAAACAGATAAAATTTTAAAAAATTTAATTTCTCCAGTTGAACTTAAATGAGGACCTTCACATAAATCAATAAAATCACCCTGTTGGTAGAAAGAAACTTTATCATTTTTAATTTCTTCTAATATTTCAAGTTTAAATGGTTCATCTTTTAAAATTTCCCTTGCTTCTTCTTTTGTTTTTTCAATCCTTTCTATATAATAATTTTCTTTAATAATTTTCTCCATCTCTTTTTCAATCTTTTTGATGTCATCAGGTGTAAATGGCTCTTTTTTGTAAAAATCGTAATAAAATCCCTTTTCAATCGCAGGTCCTACTCCAAGTTTTACCTCTGGGAAAATTCTTTTTACTGCTTGTGCCATTATATGAGATGTTGTATGCCAATATTTTTTATAATCCATTTTTATTAAAACATTAAGCGGGGCCGACGGGATTTGAACCCGCGACCTCCAGATCGACAGTCTGGCATTCTTGACCGCTGAACTACGGCCCCTTATATAAAATTTTACTTCTTTTCTCAAATCTGTCAAATCTTTGACAAAGATAATAGGAAGAAAGTTATAAGAATTTAAAAATATAGTAAGAATTTCATAAGAAGATTTCCATCCACTTGCGATAGATAAAGAGTAAAAAATGCTTTAGAATTTCTAATTTCGCCCAACTTGGTTGGCAACATTTTTTAACTTGGCTATACATTCTATTTCTATAAGCCATCCAGCACGACATGCATTTGCTTTTGTAAATATAATAGGTGTATCTTTAAATCTTTCCCTAAATTTATCTTTTATGAAAAAATAATCAGATGGGTCTTTAATATAAACAATAAAAATCATAACATCATCTAAACTGGCTCCTTGACTTTTTAATAATGCTTCTATATTTTTAAGGGTTCTTTCTGTTTGTAAATTTATATTTTTTGGATATAATATCTCGCCTTTGTTATTTATACTTGCTGTTCCTGAGATTATTATATCTTTTCTATCTGAATAATTTATTGCAACGCCCCTTTCAAATGTAACTCCATAAATATATGTAGGACTTAAAAACTCAGGTGCTTTTAAAAATTCAATTTGATTTTTTTTTATTCCTAAAATTGAATATGCATCAA
Source organism: Candidatus Omnitrophota bacterium (assembly GCA_023818785.1). Lineage (GTDB taxonomy): Bacteria > Ratteibacteria > UBA8468 > B48-G9 > JAFGKM01 > JAMWDI01. Next base: position 899 of record JAMWCO010000178.1, on the reverse strand, counting down.
GAACAACTTTTGCTTTTAAATCATAATAAGAACCACCAACTCCTGTACTTGCAATATAATGTGTATCTTTTGTTAAACCATTTTTTTCATAAATTTCCTTTCTTGCTTTAACAAATTCACTATAATCTGTATCAATATTCTGTAAAAAAAACCATGTCCTTATAACATTATCAGAAATTCTCATATTCTTTTCTTTTAAAAACTCAATATAGTTTTCAATAATTCTTTTTGTCTGTTTGTAAACTGATTCTCTATCTGTACAAATTAATCCTATTGTCCAATAATGGGTATAATCTCCTATTTTTAAAGAAAAAGTATTATCTTTTTTTTCTTTTTTAATTTTTTCTGAAGTATCCTTTATATGATAAGCCCAAAGAGCAACTTTATTATAAGGAATTGGTATCTGTGATATTAAAGATATTGCAGATAGATTTGATAAATTTTCAGGATTTGAAAAATCAAATTCCTTTAAATATTCAATCTGATTATATAAATCACTACAAAAAAATCTTTTAAAAACAGATGTTTCCTTTTCTAAATTTAGGTATTTTAATGTTTCATTATATGCAATATTTAACCAGTTAAGTTGTGTTTTAAAACTTTCAAATTTCATTGGTGTAAAACTAAAATGATATTCTTCTATTTGTGAACCTTTACCAAAACAAGAATAATAGACCTCTATAGGGATATTTTTAATTTTAACTTTATTTTTTTCCATTTAAATAACCTCTATCATAATTGCAGGTAAAAACCCTCTTGAAATTTTTCTTGTTTTACCATCTTTTCCACTTATCTCACTAAATAATTCAAAAAGTAAGTTATCAGAATATCCTTTTTTTATTTTTTCGTCTGCCTTGATTTCAAAACTTAATATACCATTTTCAATTTTTACATCTCCA
>JAMWCO010000177.1 GCA_023818785.1 Candidatus Omnitrophota bacterium | reverse complement strand
AAAAAATAGGAGAAAGTAAAAAAATATGTAAATATTTTGATATTCCAATCCAACATATATCAGAAAAAATACTTAAAAAGATGAATAGACCAATTATTGATTATAGGGAATTAATTGAAAAAATTAAAAATAAAATTCCTACTGCAGCAATAAGGACTAATTTTATAGTTGGATTCCCTGGAGAAACAGAAAAGGATTTTAATGAACTTATTAAATTTATCCAAGAAATAAAGATTGATAGGATTGGTTTTTTTAAATATAGTAGAGAGAAAGGAACAAATGCATATTCTTTACAAAATCAAGTAAGTGAAAAAGAAAAGGGAGCAAGATTAAATTTTATAATAAAAAAACAGGAAGAAATATCAAAAGAAAACTTAAAAAAGTATATTGGGAAAAAATTAAAAGTCCTTATTGAAAAAAAAGAAAAAGATTATTTTATTGGGAGAACAGAATATGATGCCCCTGAAATAGATGGAGTTGTTTATATAAAGAATGGAAATTTAAAAAATGGAGATTTTTATAACCTTACAATAAAATCTTCTGATACTCATAATCTTTACTCTTTTTAAACTTATTTCCAAAGTTAATTTATAAAAATTAAGGGATTAGAAGTTTTTGTCCTGGATATATAATCTCTGATTTTAAGTTATTCAGTTTTTTTATCTCACTTACAGATGTATTAAATTTTTGTGCAATCTTTGTTAAATAGTCTCCTTTTTGAACAACATAATAAGTTCCTTTTTCTGTCTTTAATATTGATTTTGCTTGTTTATCTTTTTTCTCCTCTTTTTCTAATGTTGAAATCTTCTGATTTAAATAATATATTTCACTTTCATGTCTTGTTAATTCTTCAAGTATTGTTTGGGTAAGATTTTGCAAATTTTTTTCATTTTTGTTAAGTCCTTCTTCTATCTGGTCAATTTTTTTCTGAATTCCTTCTAAAATTTTTACTTGAGAATCTCTTAAATTGATTATATCCTTCTGTATAATAGATAAATTCTGATTTAAATTTGATGTAGTTAAAATTATATCATTATATGTTTTTTTTAAACCTTCTATCTCTCTTTTTATTTCCAGATTTTTTTCTATATAATCATCACTGATTTTCTTTAATTTTTCATCTATTTCATATTTAAATTCATCTATTTCCCCTTTTATTCCTTTAACCTCTTCCTTTAAAGAATCAATTTCACTATTTAAAATTAACAATTTCTCAGATATTTCTTTTGTTTCAGATTTAATCTTATCTACTTTTTGATTATAGTCATTTTCTATATTTTGAAACTTCTCATTTACCTGTTTTACCATAACATAAAAATCATCTTCTACATTATTAATTTTCTCCTTTAATGCATCTACATCATCCTTAGTCGCAATATCAGCACAACCAGAAAAAAATATGATAAGAATTATTGAAGAAAATATAATTATTTTTTTCATTTTGGAACTTCTATTTTAAATTCACACCTTCTATTTTTTGCCCATCCTTCTTCATTACTTCTTGGATCTGCTGGCACATCCTCACCATAACTTACTGTATACATCCTTTTTGGAGAAACACCATAAGATACCAAAAATCTTCTTGTACTTAATGCTCTCTGCTCTCCAAGAACAAGATTATACTCTCTTGTCCCTCTTTCATCACAATGTCCTTCAATAAGAATTTTAATATCTGGTTTTTGAAGCATATACTCACCTATTTTTTTAAGTATTTCTGCTGCATCTGGTCTTATATCATATTTATCAAAATCAAAATATATGTTTTTAAAAATCTTAGCAAGTTCTTCACTTATTTCTTCTGGTTTTACAAATTTTTTATCTTTTGGAATCTCTAAAACAGGAATCTCTTCTCCTTTAATTGCCTTTGCCACTTCCTCTTTTGTTGCTTTTCCTTCTATCTTTTCTTCTTTTACTTCCTTTTCCATTACTGGTTTTTCTTCTGTCTTCACAAAAACTTTCTCCTCTGGCTTTAAAATTTCTTTCTTTTCCTCTTTTTCTTCCAAAAATTTCTTCTTTAATTTTGTTGGGCACTGACATCCAAAAAATCCAACTGTCATAAGGACCAACAAAATGTATTTAAAATATTTCATAAACACCCCCTTTTATAATTTTCACACTTTCCTGTTAAATTTTATTTCTGTCATCATTCTACACCAAAAAAAATTTTTGTCAAATTTTTTCATTTTTCTTTTTTAATTTTAATGTGCCATTATCAATAAGAAGTGAATTGTTTGGTTAATAAAAGTAATAGAAGAGGTATTCCCAAAATCAAGATATAGAAACAGAATTTAATTTGACAGTTAAGAGTAAAAAATTATAAGGGTTATGTTTGAAAACAGCCACCTAAAAATGCTAAAATGTGGCTATGAATAAGACAAAATGTCCAAGGTGTTCTGGAAAAAAGTTTTGGGAGATAAGAAGAGGAAAATTAAAGTGTAAAAACTGTAGGTATGAATTTAAGCCAAAAATATATCCAGTAAATTTAAGTAAGTATGAATGGAAGAAATTTTTAAAATGG
>JAMWCO010000176.1:2023-2522 GCA_023818785.1 Candidatus Omnitrophota bacterium | reverse complement strand
AAATAGAAGAAAACATTTTTGAAAATATTGGAGATTATATAGATGATAATTATGTGATTGTTTTGAATGATACTAAAGTTATACCTGCAAGAATAATTTGTAAAAAACAAACAGGAGGAAAGATTGAAATATTACTATTGGAAAGATTAAACGAAAATAGATGGAGTGTATTAATAAAAGGGAAAGTTAAAGATAGGACTAAATTCTCTAAAGAAAAACTTGAAGGGGAAGTCGTTGAAAAGAAACAAAATGGAAGTTTTATTGTTGAATTTAATTTAAATTATGAAGAATTATTGAAATATGGTGATATACCTCTCCCTCCTTATATTAAAAGGAAACCCACAAACCAGGACGAAATTTATTATCAAACAGTTTATGCAAAAAAAGAAGGTTCAATTGCAGCACCAACAGCAGGATTACATTTTACAGAAAGTTTAATTAAAAACTTAAAAAATAAAGGAATTGAATTTTATTATATTACTTTACATATTGGTTGGTC
>JAMWCO010000176.1:0-2013 GCA_023818785.1 Candidatus Omnitrophota bacterium | reverse complement strand
GGAAAAGTATTGGTAAAGAGTATTTTGAAATATCAGAAGAAACAGCAGAAAGATTGAATGATAGTAAAAGTAAAGGGAAAAAAATTATTGCTGTTGGGACAAGTACAGTTAGAGCGCTTGAAAGTGCTTACGAAAATGGGAAAGTAAGACCATATAATGGCTATACAAATCTTTTCATAAAACCTGGATATAATTTTAAATTTATAGATGCTCTTATTACAAATTTTCATCTTCCAAATTCAACTCATTTAATACTTATTTGTGCTTTTGCTGATTCTGAAATTATTGAAAAAGCATATAAAATTGCAATTGAGAAAAAATATAGATTTTATTCTTATGGAGACAGTATGATGATTATCTAAAATGGAATTTAAGATTATTAAAAAAGATAAAGAGACAAAAGCAAGAATTGGAGAGATTATAACATCTGATGGTAAAGTTAAAACTCCTTGTTTCATACCAGTTGCAACTTTGGCAAATGTAAAAACATTAACTTCAGAAGATTTAAAAGATATTGGAGTTGAAATTTTAATAACAAATGCTTATCATTTATATTTAAAACCAGGGGTTGAAATTATTGAAAAAATTGGAGGAATTCATAGATTTATGAATTGGGAAAGACCAATAATTTCAGATAGTGGTGGATTTCAGATTTTTAGTTTAGAAGATGTTAAAATAGAAGAAAATGGTGTAATTTTTAAATCAAAATTAGATGGTTCAACACATTTTATAACCCCTGAAAAATCAATAGAAATTCAAGAAAAAATAGGAGCAGATATAATTATGGCTTTTGATTATTGTCCTAAAAACTGGAATAACTATGAGGAAGTTAAAAAAAGTTTAGAATTAACAATTAAATGGGCAAAAAGATGTAAAGAATTTCATAAAAAATATAATCAAGAATTATTTGGAATTATCCAGGGTGGTATATATAAAGAACTTAGGAAGAAATGTATAGAAGAAATTGAAAAGATTGGTTTTAATGGTTATGGAATTGGTGGACTTTCTATTGGAGAACCGTATGATGAAACAATGAAAATTACTGAATATATAATCAGAAATTTACCAGAAAATAAAGTTAGATACTTTATGGGAATTGGAATGCCTTTACAAATTCTTGAACTTGTTGAAATAGGAATTGATATGTTTGACTGTGGAATGATAACACATATTGCAAGAACTGGTTCAACTTTAACATGGAAAGGGAAAATAAATATAAAAGCAGGAAAATATAAGGATGATTCTTCTCCTCTTGACCAGGATTGCAATTGTTTTGTCTGTAGAAATTATACAAAAAGTTATATAAGGCATTTAATAAATACAAAAGAAATAACAGGTTTAATATTGAATTCATATCACAATGTATATTTTATGGTAAAATTTATGGAAATGGTTAGAGAAAAGATAAATAAAGGGGAGTTTATAAAATTTAAAAAGGAGATAGAAGATGACTGGAAGAGAAAGGTGGAATAGAATTTTTAATTTTCAAAAATTTGATAGAATTTTTAATTGTGAATTTGGATGGTGGACAGAAACACTTGAAAGATGGCATAAAGAAGGCCTACCTGAAAATATCAAGACAAATGAAGATGGAGATATTTTTTTTAGATTTGACACAATTAAAGGTATACCAATAAATATGGGTTTAATTCCTCCTTTTGAAGAAAAAATAATTGAGGAAACAGAAAGATATATAATTATACAGGGAATAGATGGAGTTATAAAAAAGATTTTCAAATCTGAAATACAAACAATTCCACATTATATAAAATTTCCAATAGAAAATAAAGATGATTGGTACAATTTCAAAGAAAGGTTAAAACCAGATATTTCAAAAAGATATCCTGATGAAAAAACATGGGAAAAGTTAAAAAAAGAATGGGAAAATAGAGATTATCCTTTAGGAATAGGTGTTGGTTCTTTACTTGGATGGATAAGGAACTGGATGGGATTTGAAAATTGCGCTATTTCTTTTTATACTCAACCAGAATTGATTTCTGAAATGATGGACCA
>JAMWCO010000020.1 GCA_023818785.1 Candidatus Omnitrophota bacterium | reverse complement strand
TTTACCATCTTTTCCACTTATCTCACTAAATAATTCAAAAAGTAAGTTATCAGAATATCCTTTTTTTATTTTTTCGTCTGCCTTGATTTCAAAACTTAATATACCATTTTCAATTTTTACATCTCCAATTGAAATGCCTTCTGGATACTCTCTTAATTCAATTATAATTTTTTCATTTTTTAATGACTGATTGATTTTATATTCAATCTTTGTTTTCCCTCCAGATGGGATTTTTACAATCTGTTCTTCATTTAAACTTATAATTGGCTTTTGGAATTTCCATTTTCTTGTATATAAAAGTAATTCAGAAGATGGAATAAAATGATAGTAAGCAAATGCCTGCATTATTTCTTCACTTGGTTTTGCAATTTTTTTAATAAGTTTTCCATCAATAAGCGCATTTCCCTCAATCTGGATGGGAATAACTTTTTCAGAGGGTATATATTCATCTGTTGCAGTAATTGTCATAACTACTTTACTTTTTCCTTCTGGAATTCTTCCACCATTTAAAATAAGTCCTTTCGGTCCATTTTTAATTGAAATTCTTATCTCTCCATTAAACCCATCCTTCCGAAAAGCATAAGCATAGAGGAAAGTGGTATTATTTGTTATTATATTTATAGAAGAAGGAAATACAAAAATTGAAAAATCAGGATAAGTTTCAGAAACTCTTAAATGATAAAAATATTCCTTCCCACCATTATTTTGAATATCAAGAATTTTTAAATAGTATATTCCATCTTTCGGAATTTCATAATAAATATAAGGGTCAGCATGATGAGTAATCAAGTCAAAGTTCTTGTCATAATAATCATCGTTTGAAACTAATATTTTGCCTGAGGAATCCATAAGACAAATATAGGCGTCAAGTGGGGAATTAGTTTTTCTTGCATAAACTTCAGCAACAAATTTAAAGTTTTTATGAAGTTTAAGTTTAAATATATCAATATCTCCTTGTTTTTCAATAACTCCGTTTACAATTTGATTTATTTTAATTTCATTTGCCATTCTTAATTTATCATTTGGTTCTTTTTCACCAATCTCCGGTAAATTATAAAAATTATAATCAATTACATCAAAATATGTCTTATTAAATTCTCTTTCTCCTATAAATAATCTATAAACAAAGTCCTCTCTTCCTCTATATAAAGCATCTTTAACTTTCACCATATATTTACCATCTTGATAAACTTCAAAAAATATCAAAGGGTCTGGATTAAAATAATAATCATCTGAATATGCAATTTCATTACCGAAAGAATCATAAAGTGTTAAAGTTGCTTGAAACCATCCAGGAACAGCATCTGCCATATATGGAATAATATCTCTCGCTTTTAGTTCAATTATAATCTTTTGTCCTTTTTTTGCATTAAAATAGAATCTATCAATATCTCCTGGAAGTATCTGTCCATTTATTATTATAGGTGTATCATAAACAATTTCTTTTGGTTTTAGAATATCAAGGGATGGAATTTCAAAATCTTCCTTAACTTCAAGGACATCACTTATATAAAAATTTAAAGGATTTGTAATTCCTAAACTTGTTATCAATCTTAATTGGTAAACTCCTTTTTGAATATTGGGTGAAATATTTACTCTTATTAAAACTTTTTCCTGTATTGACCTTTTTATCTGTTCTCTTCTAAATGGAGTTAAAAATATTTCAATTATTTGTTTTAGTTCATCATCTGTTTTATTTTCAAGATTGGTAAGTAAAGGATTTTCAGGAAGTTTTACATCCATTTTAATCTCTTCCTTAGGAAGATAATTTTTTATATATCTGCTTTTAACTATTTCTTTTATTTTACTTGTAAGAAGTTGCCTTTGCTGTGGACTTAAAACAGGTATATATATAAAACTTTCTACTTTAATTTCATCTGAAGAAAAATATATATCTTTTACACCTCTTAAATTCTGTCCACCAACTACAATTTCAAAACTACTTCCAATTTTCCCACCAGATGGATAAACATATCCAATTGATGGTTGATTTTGTGATGTCTGTGAATATAAAAATTTAACTAAAATAATCAAAAATATTATAAACCTACTCATTGATTATCTCCTTTAAAATTCCTTTTTTGGGACCATTTTCAATTTCAGGTAAAATTTTTGCATCAACACCAAATTTTTCAGGGAATTTTTTAGTATAATCAATACCTAAAAGATAATAAATACTTCCAAGTAAATCTTTTGGATATACAGGTCTATCTATAACTTCTTCTCCTTTTTCATCGCTTGCACCAACAACAAATCCTCCTTTAAATCCACCTCCTGATACTAAAACTGAAAAACATTTACCATAATGACCTCTACCTCCATTCCATGGTGGTTCCCATTGAATTTTTGGTGTTCTCCCAAATTCACCACTTACCCATATAATAGTAGAATCTAAAATACCTCTATTTGAAAGGTCTGTAATAAGTGCATATAAACCTTTATCAAGTTCGGGTAATTTCTGTCTCATCTGTTGAAAATGGTTACTATGGGTATCCCATCCACTATAATTAATTGTTACATAAACAACACCTTTTTCAATCAATCTTCTTGCTACCAGGCATGACTGGCCAAATTTATTTCTACCATACATATCTCTTATTTCTTCTGGTTCTGTTGATAAATCAAAAACCTTACTTACTTCTCCTTCAATAATTTCATATGCCTTTTCTCTACACTTATCAAACCATTCAAATTCTTTACTAAAAGGAATAATTTCTCCAAAAGTATCAAGAGAATAAAGTAAGTTTCTTCTATATTTTTTCCTATTTTCATCTATCCCTTCAAGAACTATACCTTCAACAGCAAATGGTGTTTTATTTGGATCCCCTCCTGTGACAAATGGTTTATATTTAAAACCTAAAAATCCTGATTCTGAAAATCTACCCTGAGGTGTAGTTAAAACAATATAAGATGGAATAATACCTTTATATCCATAATCATATCCTTTAAAAAGTGAAACAACTGCTCCAATTGAAGGATAAACCAACCTCTCTTCAGGAGAATGTCCTGTCTGCATTAAATATGAGGCAGTTTCATGAGCATTTATTCCATGTGTCATACTCCTTATTATTGAATATTTATCAGCAATTTTGGAAAGATTTACAAGTAGTTCATTTATTTCAATTCCAGGAACATTTGTTGGTATTGATTTAAAAGGCCCTGTATAATCATAAGGTGCATTTGGTTTTGGGTCAAAAGTATCAAGATGGGAAGGTCCTCCCCCTAACCATATTTGAATAACTGCTTTTGCTTTCGGTCTTACTTCTCCTTTAATAATATAAATATTTGACCAAAAGAAAATTATTAAAAATATCCAAAGTATTCTCATAGATTCCTCCTTTAATGCCTATATAAAAATTCTTTACTATTAATTATCGCCCATACAATATCTTCTACTGCCTGATTGAAAGAAATACCTTCTTTTTTAAAATATTCCTCAATAATCTTTATTTCATTTTCTGCTGGATATCTTGAAAGTAAACTTAAGTAAATTCTCTCAATCGTCTTTTTCTTATCCCATCTTGTTTCCTTTAAAATTTCTTTTATATATAAACTTGATTGAATTCTTTTGTGGAGGTCTGATGAGTTTAATAAATATCTTATTTGTGCCTCATTTATTCTATTATTTCTTTCTGACTCATAACCGGTATCTCTTGGGGGTCTTCCAAATAATTCAAGAAAATCACCTGTTATGCTTCCATCTCCAAGTAGAACATTTCTTCTTAAAGGAGGTATAAATGTATATGGTTCAGGTATTTGACTTATATATTCAATGCCATTTCCTGAAAATTTACATATTATATCAAGCAATACTTCTGCTTCAAGTCGCCTAACTGGATAAAAAGCAAAATATTTTTCTGCATCTGGACTGGTATCCTTTGGAATAAACGACATCTGATAAGTCCTTGAATTAAAAATAATTCTATAAATATTTTTCAAGTCATAATTTGATTTTATAAGTTGCTTTTCAAGATAATCTAAAAGTTCAGGAATAATAGGAAGATTATCAGGTCTTATATCATCAACTTCATTAATTATACCTTTACCAAAAATCCAGGCCCAAATTCTATTAACTATATTTCTTGAAAAATATGGATTTTCTGGTCTTATTAACCAGTCAGCAAAAACAAATCTGGGGTCTTTATCAGGAGGAATTTTAACTTTTTCTCCATCAGGAAAAAATGTCTCAATTGGTTCTTTATATTCAGGAACAAAATAAACAATCTCTTCCTTCCACTCATTTGTCTTTTTATAAGATATCCTTGAAAAAAATTTACTTATATTTTCTTTAACATCCTCTGGTAATTTTTCAAATCTAACACCCATAAAGGTAAGACAAACATAAGATGCAATTGAATATGAATCTCTTCCACTTACCGCTCTATAAAAATTTACTGGTGGAACTCTAAAATTACTTCCACTTGATGTAAGTAATTCTCTTACAAACTTATCATATGGTTTATTTTTCCTTAAAGAATCAATTATCCATTTATGATATGCCTGAACTGCATTAGGCCATAGATTTATTGGAAATTCTGATTTTATTCTTAATATATCAGCCCATTTCATTGACCAATATTCTGCAAATTCCTTTCTTTCAAGTAGTTTATCTATTAACAATTTTCTTTTGTCTGGATTTTTATCATTTAAAAAATTTATAACTTCTTCTAACTCTGGCGGCATTCCAATTGTATCAAGATAGATTCTTCTTATAAAAACTTCGTCTGAAGAAGAATACGCAGGTTTAATATTCAATTTTTTAAGTGTAGAAAAAACAATTTTATCAATTTCTGTCTCCGGAGTTGACCAATTCTCTTTTTCATATAAACTTAAATTTTGAGCATTGACTATAATTATTTGGAAAAAAATTATAAAAACAAACTTTTTTACTTTTTCCATTCTATATATTTTGACTTATAAAAACTAAAAAAGTTTAGTTCCTCCTTGGAGGTAATCTGTGAAAATAGTTAAGAAAGAATTTCAGATTTCATTTTTAAGAAGTTTAAAAGTATAAGGATGGGATGGATTTTTAAAAATTTCTTCAGTTTTATTCATTTCCACAATTTCTCCTTTATACATAATAGCAACTCTATCAGCAATAAATTTTATTATTTTAAGATTATGTGTTATAAACAAATATGTAAGATTAAACTTTTCTTTCAAATCAATAAATAAATTTAAAATCTGTCCTTGAATTGAAACATCAAGATTTGAAGTTGGTTCATCACATACAATAAATTCTGGATTTGTTGAAAGTGCTCTTGCTATTGCTATTCTCTGTCTTTCTCCACCACTAAATTGATGTGGATAATCATAAAATCTCTCCTTTTTAATTCCAACATCATTTAAAATTTCAATTGCTTTCTCAATTTTTTCTTTTTTATTCCCATCTATTCCCTCCATAACTGTATAACCACAACAGATTCTTGGATTTAATGATTTATAAGGGTCCTGAAATATTATCTGAAACTTTTTCCTATATTTTCTCAATTGACTTTCTGGCATCTTTGTAATCTCTAAATCTTTAAAAAATATTCTCCCATTATCTGGGTCAATCAATCTTATCAATATTTTACCAAATGTTGTTTTTCCTGAGCCACTCTCTCCTACAAGTCCAAATGTCTCTCCTTTATAAATTTCAAGATTGATATTTTTTAAAACAGTTATTTTTTTTCTTTCAAATTCACTTTTTATTTCATACTCCTTAAATAAATCTTCAACTTTCCATAAAATCTCCATATTTAAAACACCTCACAGAGACATTTTCAATTTCAATTTCTTTTGGTAAAAATCCTTCACATATTTCTTTCTTCTCTTCACATCTTGGATAAAAAGGACATCCATTTGGCAAATTCTTAAAAGAGATTACTTCACCTTCTATTGTTCTTATTCTCTCTCCTTTATTATATTTCTCAGGAAGACAATCTATAAGTTTTTTTGTATATGGATGCAAAGGATTTGAATATATTAAATTTGAAAAACCCTTTTCAACAATTATTCCAGCATACATTACTATCATTTCCTTAGATATAAATCTTGCAAGAGAAATATCATGTGTGACAAAAATTATTGAAATATTATGGGATATAACTAAATCCTTCAATAGATTTAAAATTTCAAAAGCAGTTGTTATATCAAGAGATGTTGTTGGTTCATCTGCAAGAAGTAAGGATGGTTTATTTATAATAGACATTGCTATCATTGCTCTTTGTTGCATTCCTCCGCTTAATTGATGTGGATATTGATAATAAACATTTTCAGAAAGCCCAACTTCTTTTAGTATTTTCATGACCCTTTCTTTTTTCTCCTCTTTTTTAATTCTATCTTTTATACCCTCTTCAATCTGGTTTCCTATTGTAAAAAGAGGATTTAAATATGAGGATGGTTCCTGAAAAATTATGCTTATTTTCCCACCTCTTATCTCTTTCATTTTTTCTTCATCTAAATCTGTAATATCAATACCTTCAAAATAAACTCTACCTTTTAAAATTTTTAAGTTTTTTGGTAATAATTTTATAATAGTTCTTAATGTCATACTTTTTCCACAGCCACTTTCTCCAACAACAGAAATGATTTCTCCTTTTTTAACTTCAAACTCTATATCTCTTAAAATTTTCACTTCTTCATTTCCAACACTTATATCTTCCAATTTTAATATTTCTTTCATTTTTACCAGTTTTTTGGGTCTAAAATATCCCTTAATCCATCTCCAAGAAAATTAAAAGAAATTATTGTTAAAAATATAAAAAATCCAGGAATTAACATCCATGGAGCAGTTGAAAGTATTCTTAAATTTCCTATACATACAGAAAGCATATTTCCCCAACTTGGATATGGTTCTTGAATTCCAAGTCCAAGTAAACTTAAAGATGATTCTCCGAGTATATAACCAGGAATTGATAATGTAATTGCTGTTATTGAATAAGAGAATGTGTTTGGAATAATATGCTTAAAAATTATTTTTATTGTTGATACTCCAAGTGCCCTTGCTGCAAGAACATATTCTTCCTCTTTAATTGACAAGACCATACCTCTTATAATTCTTGCAAGTCCAGCCCATCCAATTAGACTTAAAATAATGACTATAAGAAGATATATTTGAAAAGAGGAAAGATTTAATGGAAAGACAGCCCTTAAAGAAAGCATTAGATAAAAAGAGGGAAACATCATAAAAATTTCAACAAGACGCATCAAAATATTATCAATTTTGCCACCGAAATATCCTGAAATACCACCTATTAAAAAACCAAGGAAAAAAGATATTGAAACGCCAATTACTCCAATTGAAAGAGATATTCTTGCTCCATATAAAATCCTTGAAAAAATATCTCTGCCATGCATATCTGTTCCAAAAATAAAAATTTTACCTTCTTTTGTACCAAACAAATATTTATCAGAATAAAATAAAGCAAGAATTTTTCTTTTCTCTCCTTTAACAAAAAAATAGATTGGACAAATCTTTTCTTTTATAATTTCATATTGATTTAAAGCAGGATTTACAAGTTTATATTCATATACAAATGGTCTTAAATGAAAATTTCCATTAGCATCAAAAAAATGTAATTTTGTAGGAGGGCATAATGGATAATCTCTAAATTGTTTATTAAAAGGATATGGTGCTATAAAATCAGCAAAAATTGCTAAAAAATATAAAAAAATAATTATCCAGAAAGAGATATAAGAAAGTAAATTTCTTCTCCTTAATCTAAACAAAAATTTTTTCATCTTAACCTAATCCTTGGATCAACTAATGCAAGTAAAATATCAGCAAAAAGGTTGCCAAAAATGAGTAAAATTCCACCGATTAAAAGAGAAGCCATAACAAGATACAAATCAAAAGAAAGCACTCCTTCAAGAATTAATCTTCCCATTCCAGGCCAACCAGTTATAATTTCTACAAGACCTGCCCCACTTAAAATTCCAGAAAGTTCATATCCAAAAATTGTTATCATAGGATTTATAGCATTTCTTAAAGCATGTTTAAAATAAATTTTCCATGTTGGAAGTCCTTTTGCATAAGCAGTAAAGATATATGGAGAATTCAATGATTCAAGAAAATTATTCTTCATTAATCTATATAAAGAACCAATGCCTGAAATTGTTAAAACTAATCCAGGAGTGAGTAAATGTTTCATATAATCTAAAAATCTCTCAAAATATGTTGCATTTTCATAAAAAATAGACCTTGTTCCACCAAGTGGTAAGACCGCTGTTTTTGAAATGAAAAATATAAGAAGCATTGCAATAAAAAAAGAAGGAAGTGAAATACCAATATAAGCAAGAAATGATAATAATTTTTCATGAAATTTTTTATCATTTACAGCACCATAAATTCCAAAAGGTATAGAGATAATCCATGTGAGAAAAATTGAAAATATTGAAAGAGATATTGTATTTTTAAGTCGTATTTTTATTAGATATGAAACAGGAACATGATATGAAAATGATTCTCCAAGATTGAATGTGAAAATATTTCTAAGCCAGTAAAAATATTGAATTATAACAGGCTTATCAAGTCCAAAATTTTTTTTCATATTTTCTATTGTCTCAGGAGAAATTTCAGGATTCATTTTCAATTGGGTGAAGTAATCACCCGGTGCTAACTGAATTATCAAGAAAGAAATAAAAGTCATCCCAATTAGAAGTGGAATAAACTGAATTAACCTTCTAATAATAAATTTTCTCATCCTTTAAGATATTTTTTGAAAAATTTAAATGCCAGTTTTCCAGAAAAAGAATGTCCACCTGGAAATACTTCAATCCATAAATTTTCACTTACTCCTGCAACTTGGTATGCATCTTGGATTTTTTTATGTGCTTTTTTTGCTGAATCTATCCAAAAACATGTATCATTTGCTCCTGATTCAATCAAAAGTGGCTTTGGACAAATTGCTCCTATAACATCTCCAACATCTGCATATTTATAGAGGGAAGGAACAATCTGACTTCCACAGAAATTCGATCTTTCAATAGCATAATGTAAAGTTGTTGTTGCATAACAAATTATATCTGCTGCTTTAATTCTATCATCAAGTAAAGTTAAATATGTTGTCATTGTTCCTCCAAAGGAAAGTCCCATACAACCAATATTTTCTTTATCAACATAATCCTTTGTTAATAGAAAATCAATTGCTCTCATCCCATCAAAAATATTTACACCAAGTAATGTCTTTCCAAGTATTAAATGTTGTAGAAAATGAATATTGCATATATCTCTTGGTTGATAAATATTATAATATCCAATTCTTTCTCCAAAACTTCTCCAGTCAGGACATATTGTAACAAAACCATTTTCAGCCATTTGCTCTCCATAATTATAATTGTGTACCTTTATATTATTTATTATTTCTGGGTTATTATTGTAAACTCCTGCAACAGGGTCTTTTCCATATGGACCATGTCCATGACAGCATAGAATTGCAGGATATTTCTTTTTATTTCCTTTTGGAATTAAAATATATAAAGGCATAAAGCAATCTTTTTCTGTTTGTATTATCCATTTTTCCCTTATATATTTTTCTTTTTCTTCTTCAGATAATTTTTCTGGTATTAAATCAGATGGTTGAGGAAATTCTCCAAGCAGTTCTTTAATCTTATTAATTAGTTGTTTTTTCCAATTATAAAATTCTTCTTTTGTTTTACAATTAAATTCAAGTTCTGGTTTTGTACTTTTTGCCCATTTTTCAATAAAATTATCTGTTATTTGCGGAGAATCTATTCTATTTGGCATTTTGTCTCCTTTTTAAAAAAAGAGTTTTTTATAAATTATATCACAAGTGATTAGAACAGATAAATTTTAGAGAATTTTATTTTATACAGAACTTCTCAACCCTTTCAAAAATTTTTATTGTATCTTCAACCTCTTTTTTACCCCAGCATTCATTAAGGTATAAAGTTATATGAGAATTAAGTGCTTTTTCTGCGACAGGACATTTATAAACAATTTCAGGTGCATAGGGTTTGAAAGGATATTCAGAAGTTCCAAAAGTTTTTCTTTGTTTTAAAAATGGATTTTCATACATAGGGATAACATAATGTGCTCCAATAGGAAGTCCTTCTTTACTCAAAATTTCAGCAAGTTTCCATTTATTAAATTTAAATTTTCCCTGTTCAACTTTAACAAAACAGAACCAGTAGTTTGGTTTTGAATCTTTAGGTCTTTTCCATAAAGAAAAACCTTTCAAATTTTTAAAACCTTTCCTCAATTCTTCAACAATTTTAAATCTTTTTTCTGCTATCTTTTTTATCTTTTTAAGTTGGACTCTACCTATTGCTGCTTCTATTTCTGTCATTCTATAATTTAACCCAATACAAACATTACCTTTTGGATTTTCTATGCCAAATGGTTTTCCTCTATCAGCAAATCTTTTTGCTTTCCAATAATATTCTTCATTATCAGTTATAATCATTCCTCCTTGGCCTCCACTTGTTATATGTTTTCCACTCATCAAACTAAAAACTCCAATATCTCCAAAAGTTCCAACATATTTGTCTTTATAAATTGAGGCATGACTTTGAGCACAATCCTCTATAACTTTTAAATTATATCTTTTAGCAAGTTCTATAATTTTATCCATCTCACAAGGCACCCCTGCAAGATGAACAACTATAATTGCTTTTGTTTTTTCATCTATTTTTTCTTCTATTGTCTCTGTAGTTAAGTTTAATGTATCGTAGTCAACATCAGCAAAAACAGGAATAAGTCCCTGAAATATAATCGGCATAACAGTTCCAGGGTCTGTAATTGGAGTCGTTATAATTCTATCTCCTGGTTCTAAATCTAAAGAAGCAATTGCTGAATGTATTGCAGCAGTCCCAGAACTTACTGCTGTTGCATATTTTGTTCCAAAAAATTTAGCAAATTCTTTTTCATAAGTATCAACTTGTAACCCTGCATATCTATCAAGATATTTTGCAGTATTTTCCTTTGTTGCATTTTTCATCATCTCTGTTATTATTTTTACTTCTTTTTCATCAAACATAATCCTTTGAGGAAATAACTTTTTTCTTATCGGTTTGCCTCCATCTATTACAAGTTTATCCATTTTACCTCCTTAAATTCTAAAAGTTAATCCCCAATTTCCTATTGTTGGTGGCTCTCCTTTATCATCTTTTAACAATTCTTTATAGTTTTTAACTACTTTTTCAAAAGCACTAAAAACTTCTTCTATAATTTTTTTATCAAATTTAACAAATCTTGGAATGCTGAATACTTTTTTCCCAATATTTTCTGAGATAGGCAATGAACCAATCTTACTTCTTATATCTTTTTCAGAATTCCTTATTACTGTTGGTTTACCATCATTGTAGATGTCTATATTATGAAAAACAGGATGTAAATGTAATGGTTTATTACAACCAGGATATGTAAAAACTCCTTCTGCTCTCAATGCTTCACAGAATCTTGTTATTGAAAGACCTTCAAGTTCTTCTTTATTATAATGAGCCAAAGATGCATACCAACCACCTTTTGTTAAGTTAGAATTTTTAGGAGGTCTGTGAGTTTTTATTCCAGGAAGAGTATCAAGTAAATCACAAAAATATGTCATTGCCTTATCTATTTCTTCAAAAATCTCTTTAAAAATTTTTATAAATACAATTCCAACAGCAGAGGAAAGTTGATGTATCCTATATTTATATCCACCCCATGGAACTCCAATACCTTTTTTTAAATAATCCAAAGTTACTTCTGAATGCCTTTCATAATGACCAAAAATAATTGCTCTTTCATAAATCTCAAGGTCATTTGTAAGCATAATTCCACCTTCTCCGATAGGGAAAGATTTTCCACTCATAAGGGAAAAAGCAGATACATCTCCAAAAGTTCCTGTTAATTTCCCTTTATAAAAACACCAATGAGAATGAGAACAATCTTCAAGAATTTTTAGATTATATTTTTTTGCTAATTGCATAATTTTATCCATATCAGCAGGATATCCAGCATAATGAACTACAATAATTGCTTTTGTTCTATCAGTTATATGTCTTTCAATATCGTTAGGGTCTATACATAAACTTTCTTCATCAATATCTGCAAATACAACTGTTCCACCAAGAGAAAAAACTGATAAACATGAAGCCCAATAAGTCAAAGAGGGGCAAATAACTTCATCCCCTTTACCTATTTTAAGTCCAAATAGAGCTGAATGTATTGCTGCTGTCCCATTATTATGACATAAACCATATTTCATTCCATATAAATTTGCATACTCTCTTTCAAATTCTTTTGTTAATTCTATATTTGACATTTCACCCTTCTTTAAAATTTCTAAAACTTTTTCTTCCATCTCTTTTGTTATAATAGGCCATTTACAATATTCTGCATAATTTGAATTTATCGCCTTTTCCCCTCCTAAAATCGCAAGTTTTCCCATTTATTCCTCCAGTTTTAAAAGTTTAATTGCATTTTCTCTTGCTATTTTATTGAATATAGTTTCACTTATTTTGCCTTCTTCTTTTAATTTCAAAAGTAAATCAACAAGTGGAGTAGGGGTATCAGGTGCACATATATCTGTTCCAAAAAATAACCTATCACAAAACTCATTTAAAAATTCAACTGCATAGTTAAGGTCCCTTGCAAGTGCATTATAACCACTTCCTGCCGAAAGATCTCCATATAAATTTGGATATTTTCTCATAAGTTTGGGAACAACTCCTTCTTTTTTTATTGGATAATTTGGATATCCATATCTATCATATGGTTTTTCCATTTCTCCTATTTCAGCCCAAAAAGGTTGAGAATGTCCTAAAAATATAAGATTTGGGAACATATTTAAACAATATTCAAGTCCTGGTTCATCATATATTCCATAAAAATTTCCAAGTTGAGGAGCAATATGAAATGTTAAAGGAAATCCAACTTTTTCAACACATCTAAAGAAATTTAAATATAAAGGATGAGTGATTGGTAAATTCGCTGTTACTTCTCCTATTCCTTTACATCCGCGTTCTTTATAAATAAACAATAACTCATCAATAGGTGCAAATGGCGAATTATTAACTGCTCTGGGGTCTATATTACAAAAAGGTATAAATCTTTCTGGATACATTTCACATATCTCAAGCATCTCATCTGTAGAACCAATTTGATGTGAACATTCAGGACTAATCCCTGGAAGTAAGACACCTTTTTCAATTCCAAGTTTATCATATCTTTCAATTAGTTTTTCAGGAGATGTATAATAGTATTTCCCTCGCCAGATAATAGGTTTTTTCCTTGAATGAACATGAATATCTATAAACATTCTTTAAACTCCTTTTTTATTTTATTTTCTGGTTTTTTAAGAAGTAAATATGCAGATTCCTGGTCAAGAAATAATGACACATTTTCATGTAATCTTAAAAATGAAGATGGAACTTTATTTGTTATCTCTCCATCTATTGTTTGTTTTACTGCATTTGATTTTTGTCTCCCAGGAACCATACAGAAAATTTTATCTGAAAGTAAAATTGCACTCACAGTCATAGTTAAAGCATTCCTTGGAACATCATCTAAACTTTTGTATCTTGCTTGTGGATTTGGATGATTTTTATAATCCTCGTATTGTTGTTTAACAGAGACATCATCAATTCTAACTTTAACTATAATTTCGTCTGTCCATAAATCTGTATCTGGTTCATTAAAAGCGATATGTCCATTTACTCCAATACCAATAAAGGCAAAATAAATCCCTCCATTATTTTTTACTTCTTTATATTTTTCTACAAATGATTTTGTATAATTTTGAATAATTTCATCTATAGTATTTCCTGCTTCTTTTATGCAAAAAATATTTTCTTCTGGTATATTAACTTTCTCAAAAATATGTGTCCTTAAATATTCCTGAAAAGTATTTGGATGACCAATTGGCAAATCAGTATATTCATCAAGATGAAAAGCATAAATATTTTCCCATTTAATGTTTTTATTTTTTGAAAGATTTTCAAGAAAAGTATCCTGAGAAGGTGCTGCAGCAAAAACACATATACATTTTCTGTTTAACTGGTTTGTATATTTTTCAAGAATTTCTCCTGCTTTTTTACTTGCAAAAAGTCCAAGTTCTTCATTATCTTTCAAAATGTATATTTTAAATTTTCTTTCCATTTTTCACTCCAATTTTAATAATTTTTTTGCATTTTCAGACATTATTTTTCTTTTCTTTTCATCCGATATTTTTACATTTTTTATATACTCTATTATTGGCAGTTCTTGTTCTGGATATAAATAATCAGTTGCAAATAAAAGTTTATTATAAAATCTATTTAAAAATTCTATTCCATATTCAGGGTCTCTTGTTAAAGCATTATAAGCACTACCAGCAGATAAATCAGCATATATATTTGGATAATTAGAAAGAAGATATTGAACTTTTCCTTCTTTTTCTATTTTTCCCTTTGGATATATCTCCCTCTGTTCAGGAGTGATATCTCCTGAGATTTCAGCCCACCATCCAGGACCATGAGCAACAAATATTGTATTTGGGAATTCATTTAAAACTTCTTCAATATAAGGTAATCCTATTTCGTCAGTTAAACCAATTGTTGATTGACCAGGAACCCCTCCAAGATGAAAAACAATTGAAAGACAAAATTCTCCACATATCTTATAAATATTCTTCATCCTTCTATCATTAAAAGGTAAATTTGCAAGTATTTCTCCAAAACCTTTTGCACCTTTTTTAACATATTCTTCAATCAAATTTTTTATAAATTTTTCATTTTCATTATTAAGTCCTCTTCTTGGGTCAACATTACAGAATG
>JAMWCO010000175.1 GCA_023818785.1 Candidatus Omnitrophota bacterium | reverse complement strand
GTTATTTTCACGATAAAATATATTGACTATTATGGAAAAATATGGCAAAGGAATTTAATAATAAAAGAAATTTCAGGACCTGATAAATTTAAAATACACTATCATACACATAAAGGGATAAAATTTTCCTGGGAGTATATAAATGTTTTGCCTCCGGAGATAAAAGGTTATGATATCTATCGTTCTTTAAACAAAGCCGGTCCTTATGAAAAATGTAATAACCTTTTAATTGATACTATAAGGGTTTTTGAAGATAAAGAACTTTATCCAAATACTTATTATTACTGGTATGTTGTTGCAGTTGATACATTTGGTAATAAAGGAGTCTCAAAAGATACATTGTATGCATTTAGTTATTTTCCACTCCAGGCAGGTTTTCCGAGAAAATTATTTGGCGAAGCTCATCCTTTACCTACATTAGTTGCTGATATAGATTATGAATATCCAGGGGAAGAGATAATAGCATGGTGGAAGGATAAACTATACCTTTTCCATGGGGATGGAACAGATGTTCCTGGTTATCCTGTTTCCGTAAGTGGAATTGCGTTACCCTGTGTTTGTGATATTGACCATGATGGAGAAAATGAAATAATCTGTGCATTAAGATGGGCACCTAAAATAAGGATATATGAAAAAGATGGAAACTTTCAAGAGATAAGTTATCCTGATATTATGGGTAGCAATGGAATAAGCATAGCAGATTTCCAAAAAGATGGGAGATATGAAATCATAGTTCTAACACAGGCTGGGAAAGTTTATGTTTTAAAAGAAGAAGGCGATACTTTATGGACTTCAGCGGAATACGGTTCCCCAGCTTATGGACCTGCAATAGGAGATATTGATGGAGATAATTATCTTGATATAGTTTTTGCAAGTTACGACAAACTCTATGCATTTAAATATAACATTCTTGGTTCACCATGGTTTTCACTAATTCCTTCTTTTCCTGTGAATCTTGAAGCTGAAGCAGGGGCTCGCCCTTTAATAGCAGATTTAAATCCTCAAAGTGAAGGTTTAGAAATTTTCCAAATGGCTCAATATATTGGGATAAAACTATATGCATGTCTTGTAAATAAAAATGGAGAAATAGTTAATAAAAAAATTCTTTCCTCCCCCCCTTTTAACATAATTACAAGTGGATATCCTTCTATAATAAAATACAAAGATACTTTACAGATATGCATAGGATGGGCAAAAAAACCCGATTCTATGCTTCCCGGTATAGTACAATTTCTTATTCCTTCCACGGATACATTTAACATTTCAAATGTTAATTTTAACTCATTCTGTAATTCTCCTATTATTGTGAATCTTGATGATGATCCAGAGAGTGAAGTCTTAATATCTTTATTTCATCAAAAGATTCTCGGTTTTGATAAAAGCGGATGCCCTTTACAAGGTTTCCCTATTCAAATCGGGTTAAACCCGGCAATCTGGAATGCCTGCGGATTCGGTGATGTTGATGCTGATGGTGATATGGAGATTGTGATCCTCTTGGATAATGGTGAACTCTTTGTATGGGATACACCGATTAAAAAGCAAAGTAATTATGAATGGAGATATCCAAGACATGATTTATTCAATACTGGAAACTATCATTTTGTTATGCCTCAATATGTTCATACAGATCAAAAAACTTCAACTGCTTATAATTCCCAGAAAAAATTACTCATAGATGATGACGGTGTTTTACATCTTGTTTATCATGCATGGGATAGTGTTTTTTATGCATTTTCACAAAATGAAGGGGTTAGCTGGGCAAATCAGGTCATAGGAGGTGGTGAATTCCCTTCAATTTTTATAAATGATGGGATAAATATTTTATGGAGAAAGGATAAAAAATTATATTTTAGAAGAAAGATAGGGGGTAACTGGCAGAATAGAGAGGTAATCTTAACGCTTCCTGGATATTCAAATTTTGTCTCTGTGCCTTCATTTATAACTTACGGAGGTTATGCCCATACATTTGTAGAGGTTGAAAATATCTATATGGGAAGATGGGAATTATGGTATGGAAAGTTTAATTTAGATGATCCATCAGGAACAATTGTATGGAGAATAATAGATAAAAGGGGACCTCCTTATCCCCAAAGTTTTTCACATCCATCAGTGGATGTTGATAATCTCGGCAGAATTCATCTTGTATATGAAATAAATGATACAGTATTTTATAGATTTAAGGAAATTGATTGGAGCACACCAGAAGTAATTTCTGAAGGACTTTTAAATAAAAACCCTTCAATTTCTTATTTTAGAAATTATATAGATGTTGTATGGGAAAAAGAAGGTGAGATATATCACAGGAAAAAGCCAGTTACAGGGAACTGGTGGGAGATAAAGAATATAAGCAATACACCGGATGATACAAGTGCATTCCCTGTTATTATAGGTTCTTCGCAGGTTTTATGGCAGGAAAAAGTTTTTCCACCTGTAAATACAAATTATCTTATAAGGCATAAAAGTTTTGATGGGATAAACTGGGGTGATTACCAGAATGTTTCTCCTTTTGGTTCTTATCATCCACAGGTTACTTTAAAACCCATTTTACCAGATTCAGGAATTATTTATTTTGTC
>JAMWCO010000174.1 GCA_023818785.1 Candidatus Omnitrophota bacterium | reverse complement strand
TATTTTTTTCTTTTTTCTTCAAGATAATAATAATGTTCCAGAGTAATTTTATAGACAGGATTTTCAAAAACATCTGGTAAATTAATTCTATATAACTTTTTTTTATCCTCTTTCAAAATAGGTAATATAAAAGGCATATCATTTTCTGGATAAACAACAGGACATCCAAAATACATTGCTTCATCACAGTTTTGATAACCGATATAGATTCCATTCCATTCCTTTTCAGGGTATCCCATAGGTGCATCTTGTAGAACATTAAATCTCACCCATTTCTGAAAATTCAATTCAATATCCCATCTTACATCTGGATTTTCAAAAAAGTCCTTCCATGTATATTTCCATCTATTTAACTCAGGGTTTAAAATAATCATTCTTGGATTCATAGAAAAAGTAATAGGTACACGGCTTGGATTTCCATTTTTAAATTCATTCCAAAGTTTTTCTACTTCCTCATTATGTCTTTCAAAATCTATCTTTTTATTAAGTATATATTTTGACATTTATTCCCTTTTTAAAAGTTCTATATATAAATTTTGATAATTTTCAACCATATTTTTAAGAGAGAATGTTTTTTTTGCAAAATTATATCCTTTTTCTCCCATAATTTTACATTTTTCATCATTTTTAAGCAAAAATAAAATTTTCTCTTTTATCACTTCTTCATCATCAGGGTCAACTAAAAATCCATTTTCTCCATCTTTAATTATTTCTTTTCCTCCTCCAATTTTTGTGCATATAACTGGTTTTTTACAAATCATTCCTTCAATTATTAAATTTGGCATACCTTCCCATAAAGAAATAAGAACGACTATATCTGATATTTTTATTAATTCAGGTAAATCATTTCTATATCCAGTAAAAATAACAGAATCTTTGATATTTAAATTTTCTGCCAATTTTTTTAATCTTTCTTCTTCCTCGCCCTCCCCTACTATAAAAAATTTCACATAACTAAATCTTTCCTTCACCTTTTTTGCCACATATAAAAAAGTTTCAAGATTCTTCTCAAATGATAACCTTCCTCCTGTAAGAATAATTTTTTCATTTTTAATTCCAAATTCTTCTTTTAATCTATAATTTTCCTTTATTTTTTCATATTCCTCAATTTCAATTCCATTATATATAACCAAAAATTTTCTCCTATCACCTTTTGTTTTTTTTAAATAAATATTTTTAACTTCCTCTGAATTACAAATAATCTTATCAGTAAATTTTAATAAAAATCTATCAATTAATTTGTGATACCATTTTTTCCATAGGTCTACACTTCTTTCTGAAGCAATAATAACTGGGATTTTACAAATAATTCCTACTAATCTACCCCATGTATTTGAAGTAAACATAAAAGTATGCAAAATATCTGGTTTTTCTTTTTTTATTATTCTTATAAGACCCAATAAAATCGCTAAATCAAACTTAAATTTCTTCTTCAAAAGATAAAGATTTGTAATTTCTTCAAAGTCCTTTTTCATTCTTCCATCTCTTAAAGAAATTAAAAAAGGTTTAAATCTTTCTTTATCTAAGTTTTTTATCAATAAATAGAGTTGTTTTTCTGCCCCTCCAACTTCAAGAGTTCCAATTATATAACAGATTTTAATTTTCTCTAATAGATGAGATTTTATTCTGTCCTGCCCAGTTATACCATTTTTCTTTATCATATCCAAAATCAATCCCTGTTATTTTTCTTAATGAATCCCTTGCAATTCTTTTGAGTTCATAATTTTCACTGCTAAGTAATCCAATTAAAGGATATATCGCTCTTTTATCTTTTATTTCTCCAAGTGCATATGCAGAGTATTCTCTTATAAGTAAATGATATCTATCATTTAAATGTGAAATAAGTGAAAGTGTTGCTCTTTTATCTTTAAATGATGCAAGTGCTTTTATTGCTTCAAGTTTTACTTCTATCTGTTTATCATAAAGTAAACTTAAAATATGTTCAAAAAATCTTTCATTTTTTATTTCTTTTGCTGCTTTTATACTTTCAACTTTTACTAACCAATTAGAATCAGAAAGTAATTCAATTAAATAAGAAATTAAAATAGGATCTTTAATTTTGCCAAATGCTTCTGCCAATTCTTTTCTCACAAATTCATTTTTGTCCTTTACAAGTGGAATCAATTTTTCTATTTCAACATTTTCTTTAATCTCTCCTATTGACCATATAGCATATTTTCTTATTTCCCAGTTTTTATCTTTTAAACATTCATATAAAAAAGGGATTGCCTCTTTAATTTTCCCTTTCCCAAAACCTATTATAATTTTTATCTTTATAAAATCGTCTGCATTTTTATAATAATCAATCAGAAAATCAATTTCCTCTTTATTTGAAGATAAAACATCAATTACTTTTTCTTTTAAATCAAAATCTTTTTCATTAACAATCTTTTCAAGAAATATTAATGAATTTTCATCTTTTATTTCACTAATAATTTCAATAATTTTAATCCTTAAATTTTTTGATGTTCTTTCATCATTAAATTTTTCAAAAAGATAAGGTAAAACTTGAGAACCAATTTTTATAAGAAGTTTTTTTGCTTCATTTGAAGGAGTAGTTTTTCCTAAAATCTTATCAACAACAACTCTTTCATCTTCAAGAAGATTTATTATATAAGGTATTG
>JAMWCO010000173.1 GCA_023818785.1 Candidatus Omnitrophota bacterium | reverse complement strand
AATATCCAGAAGCAATAAGCATTAAAACTCTTCCCAAAAATTTAAAAGACCTACCAAAATTTCTACCTATCATCCTTTCCTCCTTTTTATTTTTTTTAAATTTGTTATTTTCTTTATTTTCCATTTTATATTATTCCTACTTTTGCTTCAACTGCTTTTAATCTTTCTCTTATTTCTATCGCTATTTCCAGTTGTTTGCACATTCCATCTATTTTATCATCCAATCTCTTTATCTCTGACATCATCTTGCCTTCAAGTGCTTTTATTTTATCGTCAATCCGTTTTGCTTCAACTGTAATTTTATCATCTAACCTCTTTATTTCAGTTTCTAAACTTTTTATATTTCCTTTTATTTCTTTTAATTCTGGCGCTACTACATCTTGCAATGCCTTTTTAATCTGTGTGTATATACTTACAGCCATTCCTCTCCTTTTTAAAAGTTTAATAGTGCCTGTACCCAATATCTCCAATCATCACCATCACTTGTTTTATCTCCACCGAGCCGTCTTGCAGCATCAAATCTTAAATGAAAATGGCAAGGAATATATACTCTAAATCCCGCTCCTATACCTGTTGCTGAATTACTTTTATCTTCACCTGGTAAAGGTGTATGTTTATATACTCCACCATGGTCAATGAAAAAAGCCCAGTTAACATATTTATTTAAAAAACTATCATTCGGTAAAAAAGGAGTTCTCAATTCTGCACTTAAAAAATATCCATAATCACCAAGGAAATCACCTGTTGGATATGCTCTAACTGAATCTGCTCCTCCTAAAACCATCTGTTCACCACTTACAAGATTATCAGAAGAATATTGTCCACTTAATCTTGTTATAAGTTGTAATTTCCTAAAATTGAATACATCAGATACATCAAGATTCAATTTTATCCATGTTCCATCAGCAAGCCCAGGTCTACTTGAATTTGTATATTCATTATCATCCATCCCTCCAAATAATTCTCCAAGACCAAAAGTTGCTTTACCTGTCCAGTAAATGTGCTGATTAGAAATAAGTCTATCTCTATCTATTCCAATTTCTAATGTTGTATATTTATCTCTTGAAGTTGTATATAGTTTTTCAAATAAGTAATTTTTCATATTTTTAAAATTTAAAGAACTAAATAAAGTCAAATTTTCTGTCCTTGCTTTTATTAAAGGATGAGATGTATAAATGCTCCATATAGTTGCTTCTCCTTCAACTCCGAGAGGATTTATTTCTTTATCAACTTCATAACTCATATTAGAAAAACTTATACCAAATTTTGTTCCATATCCATTTATTGGCAATGTATAACCAAATTTATAATATCTCATATCATCAAAGTCAAATATATTTGTTAACCCTGTTAAAGATAAAATGTCTCCGTTTTTTGTTAAATTCCCAAGGTCAAATGTCAAACCATATCTTGCTCTTGTTGTATATCTTGAACCAAAATTGTTAGCAAATACAACAAGATTAAATGGAAAATATTTTTCCTCAACATCAACTACTATGTCAGTTGTTCCTTCTAATTCTCCTTTTTTCAAATTAGCATAAGCATTAAGTTTTGGATACTCATTTAAAATTAAAAGGTCTCTTTCAATACTTTTATTGTTTACTATTTCTTCTTTTTTAATATTTTGAAAATGTCTTTCAATAAATTTATCTGTATAATATTTATTCCCACTAACTTCAATTTTACCAATTTTCCCTTCAATTATTTTTATTTCAATAACTCCATCAACTACTTTCTGTGCAGGAACATAGGCAAAAGAAGTTACATACCCTTTATTCCAATAAACTTCTGTTATTTTATCTGCAATAATTTTTAAATCAGAAATAGTTATCTCTTTCCCTTCATACTCTTTTGTAATTTTTTCTATTTCTTTATTACTCACTTTTGTATTTCCTTTTACATTAATTTTCTTAACAAGAACTGTTCTTCCATTTTTTATTTCAATTTGTGGACTTACTATTCCTTTTATTTTTGGTTGTGTCTTTTCTTTTTCAATTTGTGGGACTTGTGGAATTGGGTCTGCAAGAAGAAAAGAAGAAAAGATAATAAAGACAAAAAATTTTTTACTTATCATTATCCCTCCCTTTCATTTTTTAATAAATGGTTCATTTTTTCCTTTTTATTTTACTTTCTGATTTAATATTTTAATTATTTCTTCAGAGATATCAAATGAGTTTGAGAAATAAGGTAGAGATTTTTTATCAACAATTAAATCAAATCCATTTTTACTTGCATAATCCTGTATAACTTTTGCTATATCATTTAACAATGTCTGTGTCTTTCTCCTATTTTCTTCTATAAGTTGCTGATTTGTCAATCTTACAAATGTGTTTATTTCTGTTGTTAGGTCATTTATTTTTTTCTCATATATTTTCATTTCATCTTCTTTTAATTTTGATTTTTTCTGATTATATTCATCTACCAATCTCTTCAATTCTGTTTGTTTTTTTGATAGTTCTATCTGTTTTTCTGTTCTTTCTTTTTGTATTTCCTCTCTTGCTGATTTTGCTTTCTCATATTCAGAATAAATTCTTTCTACATCTACAACTCCAATCTTTAAATCCTTTGTATAACCTGATGAATAAATAAAAAATAAAACCATAAAACTTGCTGCGATTAAACTTAATTTTCTCATTTTTCTCCTTTCTTTGTTCAATTTATTTTTACATATAT
>JAMWCO010000019.1 GCA_023818785.1 Candidatus Omnitrophota bacterium | reverse complement strand
TTGATCCTTCCATATATATTATCCTCAATTTTTTCATAACAAGTAAAATAATCAATTATTTTTCTATCTTCACCTTTCCAGAAATTTAATGTTTTCCAGTGCTCCATTTTATGAATAAAAGAGAGTTCTCCAAGTGTTGAAAATTTTTTATTTTTAATATAAAAACTTGAAGGCCATGCAATAAGCCAATTTGCTTTTCCAAATTCACCCCCAATCCATGGTTGAAAGCATACATTTAAACTACAAGGTGTTGGAGTTCCTAAAATCCAATCAGTTATATCCCTCATTCTTGGGTCATTTTTTTGAACTGTTGTAAAAGGAGTATCTACGAAATATTCACAAAACTCTATCAAATTTTCATTATCATCATATAATTTTATAGTAAAATCAAGTCCATGATTTGATAAGAAAGGGATAAAACTTAATAAATTTGAGATGAAACCGAAAGAACCAGGATTTATTGCAAGGATTCTCTCATATTGCTGACATTTATCAGGGTCGTGTGTTGGGAAAAATAAAATAGTGAAAGAAGGTGGTTGAGTAGGAATAAAAAGAATCCCAATTCTTAAGGTGTCTCCAATAGTATAAAATGATAAAGGAGGGATTTTAGTATTTGGTGGTATTATAATTGAAGTAAATTTATCAACAGAGGAAGTAATTTTTGAAATTTTATCCTGGTTTAATTGCGTTTCTCCATTTGATACATCTTTAAGAATTTCGTAAGAATTTTCAAATACCTCATCCCAATTTTTTGAACATAGAGTAAGGACTCCTTCTATTTTCCATCCACTTATATCTATCTCTTCTGGATATGGATTAAAAATTTCAATAAATTGTCCGCCTATCTCTTCATATAAAATTATTCCATTAGACAATGTTTTTATTTTCCATTCTTTTACTGCGTCTATTTCATTTAAAAAAGGAACATTTTCAACCCCAATTATGTATGAATTTTCATTTTTAATAAAAGTAGGAGTTGAATCTTTGTCTCTGAAATCAATTATATTTAAAGCAATTTGAGCAGATTGTTTTTCAGAATATCCATGACTTTTAAAAAAATTGGAAAGTGTATTAAAATCAGCAGTATTTATATCAATTCTTTTTTCTTCAAACCTATTTAAATCTCTATCATAAGAAAAAGTTGTTATAAAATTTTTTATTTTTTCATAATTTTTTTCTCCAAATCCTGGAAGTATCTTTATCTCTGATGGAGAAAAATATGGTCTATCATCACCTTTCGGTTTTATATGATAAAATTCATCATCTTCATCAAATCCCTCATTTATTTCATCAATAAAACCATTCCCATTATTGTCAATTCCATCTAAAGTATTTATAGGTGAATCTAAATCGTCATCAACTCCTTTTCTGCCTGGTTTATTATCTTCTCCATATCTAAATTCTACTATTTTTCTGTATATAGATTTCCCTAAAATTTTTTCCAAAATATTTATTTCAAAAACACTGTGCCCCTCATTAAAAGAACAATCTAAATTTCCATCTCCATTTATATTTATTTTCCCATTTTCATCTTCAACCAAAACAGCATACCTTCCTATTATATTTCCTTTTCTATCTTTTACATAAAACCATTTTGAATCATTTTCTCCATCCTTATTTAAATCAACTTCATCCCCTTGAAAGTTTATACACCATTTATCTAAAAAACTATCATATTCTCTGTTATCTTTATCTATTTCCCATATTGCATTTTCAAGACCAATTTTAGAAAAATTTTTTGCTTCTTTACCAAATATTATTTTTCCAGTTGTTTTTGTCCAGAAATTAAAAAGGACAAGCATTGTAGATGTAAAAAGAAATATTAAAAGTAAAACCAAAATTACAAGTATTATAACATCTCCTTTATTACCATCCAATTTTAATAGTTTTCTTAATCTCTCTTCCAATTTCTTTCCCCTCTATTTTTCCTTTTAAGATAACCATTGTAATTTCAATCATTTTAGGGAGTTTTGGTTCTTCCATTATTTCAGTATCCCAATTCTTTTTCCAGTTTTCTCCGTCAAAATATTTTAAAGAAAAGAGTTTGACATCTTCTCCAAGAACTTGAGCACCAGGGAAACCATCAAAAAAGGTAAAGTCAGGATTATTTTTATCAACTCTAATCATTTCAACCATTATTTTACATTCTTTCCAATAAATTCCAAATTTTGCTATATCTCCTTCTTTACTTTCTGAAAATGGACAAACAAACTTTACCCAATTACTTCCTCCTTTAAAATTCATTCTATATTTACCTTCAAGGTCATTTACCATTGCATTTCTAATTCTATTTTCAATAAATTCTGTAATATAGATAGATTCACTTAAAATATCTTTTTCAACTGTTTTTTTCCTTGAAGATAAAAGAGCATTTTTTAGAATTAAAACAGAAGAAAGGCAAACAAATGTAAAAATAAAAATAGCAATTAAGACTTCTAAAAGAGTTACTCCTTTATCTTCTTCTAAGCATAGAAACAAAGTATCTTTTTTCATCTTTACCATCTCTTTTCCAGAATATTTCAAGTTCTACTTTATACAAATCTGCTTTTTCTTCGGTAAAATTTACTTTATATTTATAATCAGGGAAATCAGGAATAGTTCCTTCAAGAAATTCTGGTATTTCTATTTCTTTATTCTCATATGCCTCAATTAACATAAAAATCTTATCTGCAATAAAAGAAACATTAACTGAACTTTTACTTCTTTCACTTAAATTCATAATTATAGGATAAACTCTTATTAAAGTTATAATTCCACCAGCAAGTATAAAAAGTCCAATTAAAATACTTATCAATGTAAAACCTATTTTTAATCTTCTATTACACATTTTCCTGTAATGTTTTGAATTTTTATCTTTTTTTCTTTTTTTGATATATTATCAATTAAAATTATATGACCCGCTTCTTTTGCTGTTCCATCTGGTAAAAAAATTAAAGGATTCATCCCATCTGTTTTTTCCTTTATTTTAATATTTTCAGGTAGTATTATCTCTTTCCATATCAATATCTTTTCATTTCCTTTTTCCCCTTCTTTTAAAATTTTAAAACTTTTCTCGCTAAAAATAATAAAGAAATTGCATCTTTCGTTTATTGCACTTTCTCTTGCAAAGTTTATCCCTTCAATTATTTGAAAACAGGATGAATTTAAAAGATATTTTTGGTGATATTTCTGTATGAATATTGTTATTGGTATTAAAAAAATTGAAAAAATAAAAAAAACTATTAAAATTTCAAGTAAAGTTAATCCATTTTTTACCATATAAAAATTTTAACTCATTTCTTCAATAAATTCTTTATGAAGTTGAGTTAATGCAATTTGTCCATCCTTTTTTCTTATTACACAGGAAATTTTAATTTCAGAAGTACTTATCATTTCTATATTTATACCACTCTTTGCAAGACAACTAAACATTTTTCCAGCAACTCCTGGGTGATTCATCATCCCTATACCAATAATAGAAACTTTGCATATATCATGGTCTACAATTATTCTTTCCGCCCCTATTTCTTCTCCTACTTTTTCAACTATATCTTTTGCTTTTTCCATATCATTTATGTTTACTGTAAAAGAAATGTCTGCATAATTATCTCTACTCACATTTTGAACAATAACATCAACATTTATTCCTGCTTCTCCTAAAGCAGTGAAAATTTTGCCAGCAATTCCTGGTCTATCAGGAACTCTAAAAATAGAAATTTTTGCTTGATTTTCATCTATTGAAACAGAAGAAACAACTGCTCCTTCTTTTAACTCAATCTCTTTTACCATTGTCCCCTCCCCATCTTTAAATGTTGATTTTACTATAAAAGGAATCTTATATTTTTTGGCAAATTCAACTGCTCTTGATTGCATAACTTTTGCACCAGTGCTTGCCATTTCAAGGAGTTCTTCATAAGAAATCACAGGAATTAATTTTGCATTTTTTACTCTATTTGGGTCTGCAGAAAAGATGCCTTCAACATCTGTATAGATTTCACAAATGTCTGCTTTTAAAGCACCTGCTAATGCTATTGCTGTTAGATCAGACCCTCCTCTCCCAAGAGTTGTTATTGAGTTTTCATAACTTATACCTTGGAAACCTGCAACAACAACTATTTTATCTTTTTCTAATTCTATTATAATTTTTGTAGGTTCAATTTTCTGAATTCTTGCTTTTGTATGAAAGGAATCTGTTTTAATACCTGCGAAGTATCCAGGAAAACCCTCTGCTTGTTCTCCATATTTTTCAATAGCCATACATAAAAGAGCAACAGAGACAATTTCACCAGTTGAAAGTAATAAATCAAGTTCTTTTTCTGGTGGATTTGATGTTATTTGTTTTGCAAGAGATATTAAATTATCAGTAGTTTTACCCATAGCAGAAACAACAACCACTAATTTATGTCCTTTTCTTTTTGTTTCTATAACTTTTCTGGCAACTAATTTAATCTTTTCAATATCACTTACAGAACTACCACCATATTTCTGAACAATAAGTGCCATTTTTTTCTTTTTTAAAAAATATTATAACATTTTATTGAAAGGATATAAATTTAATTTAAAGGAGCAAGAAATATTCTACATTCTTTTTTTATTTGACTGAAATATTGAATATATAAATCTGCAACTTTTTCTGAATCAATTAATACACTTGTTTCATTATTCTTTTCAAGTGCATAATAATTCCAGTTATGGCTTCCAATGAAAATATATTTGTTATCTATTATTAAAAGTTTTGAATGAGTAGTTTTATTTTCTCTATCAAAATAAACTTTAATGCCATTTTCAGCAAGAAATTTTGCTGCTTCAAAATTTTTCCTTTTTATATTCTCAAATTTTGATAGTTCAAGTATAATTTCCACTTCTATTCCCCTTTTTTTTGCATTCACAACTTCTCTTAATATTTGATTTGAAATACTTTCAGGATATTCTTTATAATAACTTGTCTCAAACATGATTACTTTAATTGATTTTTTTGCTTTTTTAATAAAATCTATTAAATTTTTTGCATACTCTTCATTTAATAAAGGTGTAACAATTGCTTTATATTGAGAAAAACAGAAATTGAAGCAAATAATCAATAATAAACTAACTTTCCTGATATTTTTCAATGACATTTTTTAAATCAATTTTTTTTTGATAAAGTGCCTTCCCTATTATAACACCTGTTGGTTTATATTTTAAAGAATTTAATAATATTATATCTTCCTCTTTTGAAACACCACCTGCAACTATTATATCTTTTATATTTTCTCTATGATTTTCAATTTCTTTTAATATGGTACTTATATTTTTTATATCTATACCACCAAGTGTCCCATCGCTTTCAATACTTGTTATAATAAATCTTTTAAAACCCTTTTCCAGAAATTTTTTAATAGCATATGATGGTTTTATTGGTATAGTTACTTCCCATCCACTCAATGCAATTTCATTATCAATATAATCAATAGAAACTATAATTTTATCCTTTATTTCCTGTTTAAGATATTCAATCAATTCAAATTCAGGAACTTCTTTTTCAAGTATAAATTTTTTACCAGTTCTTTGATAAAAAAACTTTATATCTTGAATGCTATAACCTTCTGTTAAAGCAAAAGGGATTAAAAAAGCAGTTCCTATCACTAAATAGTTTACACCAAGTTCAAAAAATTTTTCAATTTGTTCTTTCCTTCTTATTCCCCCTCCAATTTGTATTTCAAGTTCTTTCATATTTGTCAATTCTTTTATTTCAATTATTTTCTTCACTTTTTCTTCCTCTTCTTCCCCAATTTTTCCTGTTTTAGCACCAAATAAAAAAACAATGTGAATCCTTTTCACCCCTGATTTAATATAATCTTTCATAATTTTTTCAAATTCAATATCGTAAAAAGAAATTTTATCAAATCTACCTTTATAAAGTCTAACAACATCACTTTTTTTTAAGTCTATTGCTGGTATTATTAGCATTTTTTTCCAACCCCTCTGTATATTTACAATTTGGATAACTTGAACAACCTATAAATAATCCATATTTTCTATATTTCCCCTTCCTTATAGTCAATTTCCCTCCACATTTAGGACATTTTCTATCTTCAATAATAATTTCATTTAATACATCTCTATTTATAACTTCATTTGCTTTTTCAAGAGTTGGTTTAAAGTTATCATAAAATTGTTTTAATATCTGTATCCAGTTCTTTTCACCATTTGCAATTTTATCAAGGTCTTCTTCCATCTTTGCAGTAAAATTAATTTCTATTATTTGTGGGAAAAATTTTTTTAATATTTCATAAACAATCCTTCCCATTTTCAAAGGAATAAGAAACTTTCTTTCCTTCTTTACATATTTTCTTGCAAATAAAGTCGCAATTGTTGGGGCATATGTTGAAGGTCTTCCTATACCATATTTTTCAAGTGTCTTAATCAATGTACTTTCTGTATATCTTGGTGGTGGTTGTGTTTGTTTTGTTTCTTTTATATATTTTTTTACATTTAGAATTTCATCTTTCTCAAATTTTCCTATAATTTCATTTCCCTTTTCAATTTTCAAAGGCCATAACTTTAAAAATCCATCAAATACAACAAGATTTGCTTGTCCCTCAAATAAATAAATATCATTTAAAGATAAAATTTTAATGTTTTTAATAAGCGCTGATTTCATCTGACTTGCAAGAAATCTTTTCCATATTAAGTCATAAAGTTTAAACTGGTCAGGATTTAAATATTTTTTAATTTTTTCTGGTGTTCTGTAAACAGATGTAGGTCTTATTGCTTCATGTGCTTCTTGAGAAACTTTTGATTTTGATTGATAAATGTTTGGTCTTTCCGGAACATAATTTTTCCCAAAATTTTCTTCTATAAATTTTAATGCTTGAATCTGTGCTATTTTTGCAACAGAAGGAGAATCTGTTCTCATATAAGTTATAATTCCTATATTTTTTCCTTCTATTTCAATCCCTTCATATAATTGTTGGGCAATAAACATTGTTTTTGAAGATGAAAAATTTAAGATATTACTTGCCTCTTGCTGTAATGTACTTGTTATAAAAGGAGGGACAGGATTTAAATTTTTAATTTTTTCTTCTTTCTCCTTTACTATAAGATTTCCTGTTTTTAATTTTTTAATAATTTCATCAACCTGTTTTTCATCTTTTAATTTTTCTCTTTCAATTGAATTTTCGCCAATTTTAATTAAACTAAGAATTATTTTTTCCCCTTCCTTTTCCACTTCACATTTGATAAGATAATAAGTTTCAGGAATAAAATTTTCAATTTCTTTTTCTCTTTCAACAATTAATCTTAATGCAACAGATTGAACTCTTCCTGCAGATAATCCCATCTCAAGATGTTTGCCAAGCAAAGGACTTATAGTATAACCAACAATTCTATCAAGTATTCTTCTTGCCTGTTGTGCATTAACAAGGTCAATTGAAATTTTTCTTGGATTTTTAAATGCTTCTTTTACTGCTTCAGGAACAATCTCATGAAAAGCAACCCTTTCAACTTCATCAATATTTTTATTAAGTAAACATGTTGTATGCCATGCAATCGCCTCTCCTTCTCTATCTTCGTCAGTTGCAAGATATATTGATGTAGAATTTTTAGCAAGTTTTTTTAGTTTCTCAACAATTTTTTTCTTACCAGGAATTATTACATATTGTGGAGAAAAATTGTTATTTATATCAACTCCAAATTTATCTTCAGGTAGGTCTCTTATATGTCCCATAGTAGCAAAAACAATGTATTCTTTCCCAAGTATTCCATTAATTGTTTTTGCTTTTGTTGGTGATTCTACAATTATAAGTCCTTTATTCATTAAATTTTCTCCTTTTTGATTTATTATAATACTTCTGATAAAATAAAAAAATACAAAATTATTATACTTCACAAATGACAGAGTTATAAAGGATAAAATAATGAAATATATGTGGGAAGGGAGATTTAAAGAAGAAGTAGACAGAGACATAATTGAATTTACTAAATCAATTGATATAGATAAAAAACTTGCTATTTATGATTTAAAAGGAAGTATTGCTCATACAAAAATGCTTTCAAAGGTTGGTTTAATAAGTAAAAAAGAGGAAGAGAAGATATTAAAAGGAATTGAAAAAATAGAAGAAGAAGTGAAAAAAGATAAATTTAAGATATTGTCTACAGATGAAGATATCCATACAGCAATAGAAAGAAGATTGATTGAAATAATAGGCCCGGTAGGTGAAAAACTACATACTGCAAGGTCAAGAAATGACCAGATAGTTCTTGATGAAAAATTATATTTGAAAGATTCTATTGTTAATATATTAGAAGGAATAATCAATTTACAAAGAATTTTTCTTAAGAAAAGCGAAGAATATCATAATGTAATAATTTCTGCTTATACTCATTTAAAACAGAGCCAACCAATTTTAATTTCACACTATTTTCTTGCATATATTGAAAAATTTGAAAGAGACAAAGAAAGATTTTTATCCGCATATAAAAGAGTTGATGTTTTACCTTTGGGAGTAGGTGCATGTTCAGGGACAACTTTAAAAATAGATAGAGAATATCTATCTAAACTTTTAAATTTTTCTAAAATATCAAGGAATAGTTTGGATACTGTTTCTGATAGAGATTTTCTTGTAGAAATTGCTTTTTGTTGTATTACAACTTTATTACATTTATCAAATTTCTGTGAGGATATAATAATTTGGAATATGGATGAAATAAATTATGTAATTTTACCTGACAAATTCTGTACAGGTTCAAGTTTAATGCCTCATAAAAAAAATCCTGATATTTTTGAATTGATAAGAGGGAAAACAGGGAGTTGTATTGGGCTTTTGACAGGACTTTTAACTTTATTGAAAGGATTACCTTTATCTTATAATAGAGATCTACAAGAGGATAAAAAGTTACTTTTTGAAATAGTAGAGACCTTAAATTTTTCTTTAATAATTCTTTCAAAAGTTGTCAAGGAAATTAAATTTAATAAAGAAAGGATTGAAAAATCAATTTCTTCTTTTACTTTATCAACAGATATTGCTGAATATCTTGTTAAAAAAGGAGTTCCTTTTAGAAAAGCACATAGAATTGTTGGACAAATAATAAATTATTGTATTGATAATAACAAAGATTTATTTTCTTTAAGTATAGACGAGTTTAAAAAATTTTCTAATTTTTTTGATGAAGACCTATTAAATATTCTTAATTTTTATAATTCCATAAATCTGAAGACCTCAGAAGGGGGAACTTCATTATCAAATGTTAAAAAGGAGATAAAAAGATGGAAGAAGGATTTAAAAAAATCTTCTCACCTTATTTTAAGTTTAAAAGAGGGAAATTTTATATTGAAGAAGTAAATGTTGAAAAGATAGTAGAAAAATTTGGCACACCTATTTATGCTTATAGTTACAATTTTTTAACAAATCAAATTGATAGAATAAAAAAGGCATTTTCAAATTTTCCCTGTAAGATTTGTTTTTCTGTGAAATCAAATTCAAATCTATCACTACTTAAAATTATGAAAGAAAATGGTCTTGGAGCAGATGTTGTATCAGAAGGAGAATTAAGAAAAGCACTTCTTGCAGGATTTTTACCAGAAGATATTCTTTTTGCTGGGGTTGGTAAAAAAGAAGAAGAGATTGAATTTGCAGTAAGAAAGAATATTTTTTGTTTTAATGTTGAAAATGAACAAGAAATAGACATTATTGAAAAATATGGAAAAAAATATAAGAGAAAGGTAAAAGTTAATTTAAGGTTAAATCTTGATATTGATGTTGATACTCATCATTATGTAAAAACAGCAAAAAGTGAAAATAAATTTGGAATTGAACTATATGATGCTAAAAAGATTTTAAATAAGAAATATAATTTTGTAGAAATAAGAGGTATTCACTTCCATCTTGGTTCTCAAATAAAAGAAGTAATTCCTTATATTAAAGGTATTGAAAAAGTAAAAAAATTCTGTGAAGAAAATAAATTTAGTCCTGAAATATTTGATATAGGAGGTGGTTTTGGAATTCCTTATACTTATGAGGACAAAATACAACCAATTGAAGAATTTGCAAAAGAAATAATTGAAAGAGTTAAAGATTTAAAAATAAAAATGCTTATATTAGAACCTGGTAGATTTATAGTTGGAAATTGTGGGATATTAATTTCAAAGGTAATTTATATCAAAAGAAAAAAAGCAAAGAACTTTATAATTGTTGACTCAGGAATGAATGACCTTATAAGACCATCTCTTTATGGAAGTTATCATTTAATTTATCCTACAAAAATAAAAAAAGGTAAAAAATTAAAATTTGATGTAGTTGGTCCTATTTGTGAAACAGGTGATTTTCTTGGAAAGGATATAGAATTTTCAGAAAATGTTAAAAAAGGAGATATTATAGTAATTATGAGTGCAGGTGCTTATGGATTTTCAATGTCATCAAATTATAATACAAGATTAAGAGTCCCTGAGGTCCTTGTAAATGGGAAAAAAATTAAGTTAATCAGAAAAAAAGAAACATATTCATACTTATTTGAACTAGAAAGAATTTAAAAAGGGAAATTTTTAGATTTATAAATTCTTCTTTCTTTATCAACTATCAGACATTCAACATTTTTCAAGCCATTAACCAACTCCATCCCTTTTTCTACACCAAGAACAAATATCCCTGTGGCAAGTCCATCAGCAATTGTGCAATCAGAGGCAATAACAGTTACACTTACAGGAATTTCTTCTGCTGGTAAGCCAGTCTTAGGATTTACTATATGGCCTATTTTTTTACTTTTTATTTTTAAATATCTTTTATAATTTCCACTCGTTGCTATTCCTTTATTTGTTATTCTAAAAATTTCAATTATTTTCCCTTCTTCAAAAGGATTTTCTATTCCGATTTTCCAATTTTTACCTTCAGGATTACTGCCCCAACAATATAAATCACCACCGCCATTTATAATACCATTTTTTATTCCTTTTGATTTCAAGAATTCATATACTCTATCTACTATGAAACCTTTTGCTATTCCTCCTAAATCTATTTCAGCATCATTATGTAAAGTTATTATATTTCCATTGATCTTAATTTTTTCCCAACCAACTTTTTTTAAAATTTCATTTATCTCTTTATTTGTAGGTATTCTATTTTCTTTACTTTTTTGTTTATAAAGGTCAATTATTGGTTTACATGTAATATCAAAAGCACCCTCTGTAATCTCAGAAACATAGATAGATTTTTTTATAACTTCAATAGTTTCAGGAGATACCGTATATTTTTTATATCTATTTAATTTAGAAACTTCACTTTCTTCTTTAAAAATGCTTAACTTTCTTTCAAGATTTTTTACAAGTTTAAATGCTTCATCCAAAACTTCTTTGTCATTTTTAATTCTTTCAATTTTAATTTCAAATATTGTATCAAGAAGAAATTCAGTTCTTTCAACAAAATTAAATGATTTAGAAAAAGACAAAAAACATAAAAATAAAAAAATTAACAAAATTTTTATTGGAATTTTCATTTGTTTTTGATAAAATTATAGCATAAAAAGGAGGAGAAATGAAAAAAGTTCTTGTTTTAATTGGAGGTGAATATCATCCTTATTTGGAATTTTCTAAAATTATAAAAGAAAATTTTAAAGATTATGAATTTGAAGTAACAGAAGAAAAAAATATTTTTTCAACTGAAAGAATTTTTAATTATGATGGAATATTAATTTATACAGATAATAAAAAATTTGAAAATCTGACTGAGAAAGAAGAAGAAAATTTAATAGAATATTTAAAAAATGGAGGAGGCATTTTTGGATTACATTCTGCGCCTGTTTGTTTTAAATATAATAAAAAATTTCAAGAAGTTTTTGGATGTACATTTTTATCACATACTTCTGTTTTTGAATTTGAGTTAAAATCAAATAATTCTCATTTTATAAATAGAAGAATACCATCAAGTATAATTGAAGACGAGTTTTATTTTATAGAAACTAAAGATGGTGTAAATGTTTTATTTAATGGATACTGGCATGGAAACTTACTTCCTCTTGGCTATATAAAGAATTATCAAAAAGGTAGAATATTTTATTTTTCTCCGGGTCATAATTTAGATACATTTAAAAATCCTGATATTTCAAAAATTATAAAAAGAGGGATTGACTGGATAACTAATAGTGAGAAAGAAGAAAGAGAAATAAAATGTGGGATAATTGGATATGGTCCTGCTTACGGAATGGGGAAGTATCATGCTGATTTAATAAATTCAACTTATGGAATGAAGAATGTGGCATTTTATGACATAAATAAGGAAAGAGTTGAACAAGCAAAAAGAGATTTCCCTGATAGTAAAACTTATACTGATTTAGATAAATTTTTATCTGATAAAGAAATAGAACTTGTTGTAATTATAACTCCTCATAATACCCATAGTTCTCTTGCTATCGCTTCTTTAAATTCTGGTAAAAATGTTGTAGTTGAAAAACCAATGTGCATAAAATTAAAGGAAGCAGATGAAATGATTGAAATAGCAGAAAAGAAAAATTTATTACTTTCAGTTTTTCATAATAGAAGATGGGATGGTGATTTTCTTGCGATTGAGAAAGTGGTTAATTCAGGAGAGATAGGGAAAATTTTCAATGTTGAAATATTCTTCGGTGGATATGGAATGCCAAAAGAATGGTGGAGGAGTGAAAAAGAAATATCAGGAGGGATTTTTTATGATTGGGGAGCACATTTCCTTTATTGGCTTTTACTTCTTGTCCCTTCAAAAATAAAAAATGTTTATGGGATTGTTCAGAAGAAAAAATGGTTTAACTTTTCAAACGAAGACGAAGTAAAATCAATTGTAACTTTTGAAAATGGAGAAGTAGCAGATATTCAGGCATCTTCAATCGCTTCAATCCCAAAGCCAAGATGGAGAATTCTTGGAGAAAAAGGTGGAATTCTTCAAACCGATGTAATAAAAGTTTACAAATATGAAAATGGGATTACAGAAAAGATTATACCTCCTATGAAAACAGAATATTTTAGATATTACAATAATATAGCAGACCATTTAATTTTTGGAGAAGAACTTGAAATTGATATTTATAAAGCAAGAAATGTTATAGGTATAATTGATAGGACTATTGAATCTGCAGAAAAAGGAAAAATTTTAGAATTTTAATTCAACTCTTTATAACTTTTTCAAGAACTCTTTCAAGTAATGTTTCTTCATCAGGAATATTTTTTATATTAAAATTCACATCCTTAAAAGCATCAATAAAGACTCTTATAAGAGTATTTTTTGTTATCCTTTCTTTTCTGTATTGAGGCTCTCTATTTTTATGAATATTTCTTATAAGTTTTTCAAGAAATTCAAGTTGGTCATCTCTTAATAATGTAGTAAGCCGAACTTCAAATGTCTTATATTTTGGAATTTTTTTAATTTCTTCTATTAATTTATTCTCTTTTTTTTCTTCTTCTTCTATTGTTGAACTTATCCAACTTAAAGGGTCTTTCCCAAGGCCTCTTTTTTTCATTTTTTATTCTCCTGTTTTATTATTTCTTTTGCTAAATTTTTATAATCTTCCGCACCATAACAACTTTCATCAAAATCGCCAATTGCTTTTCCATAACTTGGTGCTTCTGCAAGACGAACATTTTCTCTTATCCTTGTCTTAAAAACTTTATCTTTAAAATATTCTTCAACCTTTCTTTCTACATCCTTACATATATTTTTTCTTTTATCATACATAGTTATTATAATTCCAGTAATTTCAAGTTCAGGATTTATTCTTTCTTTTACTATCTTTATTGTTTGAAAAAGTTTTGTCAATCCCTCAAGAGCAAAAAATTCTGCCTGAATTGGAATAAAGACCTCTTTTGCAGTTGTTAAAGCATTTAAAGTAAGTAATCCAAGGGAAGGAGGACAATCCATTATAATATAATCA
The DNA here is from genome assembly GCA_023818785.1 of Candidatus Omnitrophota bacterium. Taxonomy (GTDB): domain Bacteria; phylum Ratteibacteria; class UBA8468; order B48-G9; family JAFGKM01; genus JAMWDI01. The sequence goes on along the minus strand of JAMWCO010000019.1, from coordinate 1,435 downwards.
TATTTCACTTTATTCTTTTTTAATATTTCTCTTAAAATTATCTCTCTTCCAACTTCATTGACAAGTTCAATTTCTGCACTCGCAAGGTCAATTTTAGATGGTATTAAATCTAAATTTTTATAAGCAGTTGATACTAAAACATCAGAAAGAGAAGTTTGATTTAAAAGTAAATCATAAAGAGATTTTTTTATTTGTGGTGGTTCAAATCCAAGATGAATAGTTGTATGAGATTGAGGGTCAAGGTCAATAACTAAGACAGATTTTCCATACTTGGTAAGATAATAACCAAGATTTACTACTGTTGTTGTTTTACCTGACCCTCCTTTTTGATTTATAACTGCTATTTTTCTCATTTTTCACTCTTTATAAGTTCATAACTTCTTAATTTATTTTATACAAAAATAAAAAATTGTCAAATTTTTTAAAAAATTAATTGTCTTTATAAAAAATGGAAGTTATAATTATTAGTATGAAAATTAAAGGGACAACAAGAATAACAGGTGTTTTTGGATATCCTGTAAATCATTCATTATCTCCTATTTTTCAGAATGCTGCTTTTGATTATCTTAAACTTGACTATGTTTATATCCCTCTTGAAGTAAAACCAGAAAATTTAAAAATTGCTGTAGAATCAATAAAAATTTTCAACTGGATTGGTGTAAATGTAACAATACCTCATAAAAAAGAAGTTATAAAATATTTAGATGAACTTGATGAAAGTTCAGAAATACTTAGTGTTGTTAACACTATTCATAATATAGATGGAAAACTTAAAGGATATACAACAGATGGAGATGGATTTATAAGGTCATTGAAAGAAGATGGAAAATTTAATATTAAAAATAAAAATGTTTTCATAATTGGTGCAGGAGGGTCTTCTTATGCAATCTGTGGTGCTCTTATAAAAGAAAGGGTTAAATCTATTTTTATTACCAATAGAACTTATGAAAACGCAAGAAAGTTAAAAGAACATTTGAAGAAAAAATTAAACTTTAAAAATATAGAGATAATTGAATTTGAAAAAAGGAATGATAGAAAAATATGGGAAAATATTGATTTACTTATAAATACAACATCTGTTGGAATGAAAGAAAATGACCCTTTACTAATAGAAAAAATCAATATTGAAAAAGTCCAGTTTGTTTATGATATTGTATATAATAGGAAAACTGAATTATTAAAATCTGCAGAATATTTAAAAATTTCTAATCTTGATGGTATTTCTATGCTTGTCTATCAAGGAGCAATATCTTTTGAAATATGGACAGGTAAAAAGGCACCAGTTGATATAATGAAAAAAGCAATTTGTGAAAAAATCAAAAAATAAAAAGTTGAAAAATATCTTTTTAAAAGTTTAAAATATATAAAACAAATTAAACAAAATGGATGAGATAAAAGAAAAAATTATAGAACTTGCAGGAAATATAGGAGAAGG
>JAMWCO010000172.1 GCA_023818785.1 Candidatus Omnitrophota bacterium | reverse complement strand
AAAGTTTTTTATATTTACCGATTGCTTTTCTAACCATTATTTCAAAAGAACCTTCTGCTGCCTCAAATTGATATCCTTTATTCTCAAGTTCTCCAACCATATCAAGCAGTTTCTTTATAATTTCAGGATTCTCTTCAAGTTTATAATCTTTAAATTTTTGCAAAATTGTACTCTTGCCAGAAAGTTCCGATATCAAAATTCTTCTTTCATTCCCAACAATTTTTGGGTCAATATGTTCATAGGTTAAAGGATTTTTACTTACTGCGTCAATATGAACTCCTCCTTTATGAGCAAATGCACTCACTCCTACAAATGGTTGATTATTCGGAGGAACAATATTTGCTATTTCATAAACATATCTTGATAGTTCAGTTAAATAAACCAATTTTTCATCAGGAATACATTTATATCCCATCTTTATCTGTAAAATAGGAATAATTGAAGTTAAATCAGCATTCCCACATCTTTCACCAAAACCATTTATTGTCCCCTGAATATGAATAGCACCACTTTTAACTGCAATTATTGTGTTTGCAACTCCAAGTGAAGAATCATTATGAGCATGAATTCCAATAGTTATTTTTACTCTTTCTTTAACTTTTTCTAATATTTCTTCAATTTCAAAAGGCAAACTTCCACCATTTGTATCACATAAAATAATTCTTTCAGCACCTGAATTTTCTGCTACAATAAGTGTTTTTAATGCATATTCAGAATTTCTTTTATATCCATCAAAAAAATGTTCAGCATCAAAAAATACTTTCCTATCATGTTTTTTTAAAAATTCTACAGTTTCTTCAATTAGTTTTAAATTTTCATCAACAGATATTTTTAAAACATCTTTAACATGTAAATCCCATGATTTTCCAAAAATTGTTATATATTCTGTCTCACTTTCAAGTAGTTTTTTTATAAATGGGTCTTTTTCAACCGTATAATTTTTTCTTCTTGTAGAACCAAATGCAACTATTTTACTTGTTTTAAATTTTTTATTCTTTATTCTCTTAAAGAAGGCAATATCCTTGGGATTTGAACCAGGCCAGCCACCTTCTATAAAATCAATACCAAACTCATCAAGTTTTTCAGCAATTTTAATTTTATCATTTAAAGTAAAAAATATATTCTCTCCTTGTGCTCCATCCCTTAAAGTTGTATCATAAACCTCTATTTTTATTTTTTCCATTTTAAATATTATATAATAAAACTTATTAAATATCCAATCAAAGCGAGATTTGGAAATTGTTGTAATTTATGAGAATAGAAATCAAATATATTTTTTTAAATAGACCATAAGTATTGAAATTGCTGCTGGAGTTATACCTGAAATCCTACTTGCTTGCCCAAGATTTAATGGTTTAAACTTTGATAATTTTTCTTTTATTTCAAGGGATAATCCTGGAATTTTAGAATAATCAATATCTCTTGGTATCTTTATCTTTTCCAGATTTTTAAATTCTTCTATTTCTTTCAAGTTTCTTTCAATATATGGAGCATATTTAATATCAACTTCTGTTGTAAAAATTACTTCATCTTTAAATTCATTTGCAATATCAAAATCCTTTATTCTAATTTTATTCCTTCTTACATATTCAAAAAGAGAAATTGATCTGCCTTCTACACGGATTTTTTTACTTTTTAAGATATTTTTTAATTTTTTTATTCCTTCTATTTTTTCTCTTGTCTTTTCCCATTCATCTTTACTCACAAGTCCTATTTTATACCCAATTTCTCTCAATCTTATATCTGCATTATCCTCCCTAAGCATCAATCTATACTCAACTCTTGAAGTAAACATCCTGTATGGCTCATTTGTCCCTTTTGTAGTAAGGTCATCTATTAATACACCTATATAACTTTGGGTTCTATCAAGAATTAAAGGTGATTTATTTTTGAGTTTTAAACATGCATTTATTCCAGCAATTAAACCTTGACAGGCTGCTTCTTCATAACCAGTTGTTCCATTAATTTGACCTGCTAAAAATAAATTTTTTATCAATTTTGTCTCAAGTGTTGGATAAATCTGTATTGGATTTATAATATCATGTTCAATTCCATAGCCATATCTTAAAATTTTTACATTTTCAAGACCTCTTATTGTATGAATAAATTTATCTTGAATATCTGTAGGTAAACTTGTTGAAATTCCATTTGGATAATAAATATTTATATCCTTTCCTTCTGGTTCAAGAAAAACATGATGCCTTGTATGATGAGAAAATTTCACAACTTTGTCTTCTATTGAAGGGCAGTATCTTACCCCTATTCCAGTAATTTTCCCTGTATATAAAGGACTTTTGTCAAGATTCTTTCTTATAATATCATGTGTCTTTTCATTTGTATAAGTTATATAACAAGGCTTTTGTTCAATTTCTAATTTTTCAGTTGAAAATGAAAATGGTTTTGGTGGTTGGTCTCCATATTGGGGAGTAAGAACTGAAAAATCAATTGTATTTCCATCAAGCCTGGCACAAGTCCCTGTTTTAAATCTTAAAATTTCAAATCCAATCTCTTTTAATTTTTTTGACAATTTTATACTTGATTTTTTCTCCTCTATCCTACCACCACAAAAACTCTCAAGTCCAATATGAATTAAACCATTTAAGAAAGTACCAGTTGAAATTATTACAGATTTTGAATATATTATTTTTTCACAATTTACTTCTACACCTTTTACAGAATAATTTTCAATAATTAAATCTGTTACTTCTCCTTCAATAATATCAACATTTTCA
>JAMWCO010000018.1 GCA_023818785.1 Candidatus Omnitrophota bacterium | reverse complement strand
TTTAGATTGAAAAATTATGGATTAAAAGAAGTTTGGTCTAAAGAGGAATTTCTTTATCATACATGGCATCCTGGAGAAGGTGGTTGTTTTGATTATATTGGACCACATGATGGATTGAATATGTCAAAAACTGCACTTACTTCTATTTTTACTGGAAGAGTTTTGCCTCTTGCAGAAAATCCTGCAATAAAATTACTTAGAACTGGTACAGAAAAATCTGTAGATGATTTATTGTCGCAGTTTAAACTGGTTGAAGATTGGAAAGTTAACAATATTGAAAAAAGTCCTTCTTTTTATAGTTTTTTGAAAAAATATCCAGATTATTATTTCAAAATACTTATTATATTCTATAAATTCTTTTTAATGCATTCTTTTATTCCAATAGTAAATTCTATTCTAAGAAAGATTGAGAGAATTGTAATAGAGAAAAGAAAAGCAACTTTTACTGACAGAAGTTTACAAAAAGATAGTGTTATTTATTCTATCTTTAAGATATACAAAATTCCAAAATATTATAATTTTTACTATCACAATGCATTAATAAACTCTCTTTTTTTGTTTTATAGTCATATTATAGGGCAGGAGGTTGTAGTTTTAGGTAATAAGGACTTAAAGAAAATTATTAAATATATAGGAAGGAAATTTAGGGTAAATGTGAGAGAATTGGATAAATCTCAAAATTATAAGGGGAAATTTTTAATTGCAATAATTCCTGATTTAGAAAAATTGGATTTTGATATTCCTACAGTAAATTGGGTAAAATATGAAAATGAAGTAAAGAATAATATCTTTAAGTTAGTAAATCTTCGGATAAAAAAAGAAGATATTTTAATTTTGTAAGGAGTGATAATGGTTATAAATGGAACTTCTTTGGCCATGAAATACAAAATACCTAAAATATCTGTGGTCACAATTTCATATAACCATGTAAATTTTATTGAAGATGCAATAAAAAGTGTTATCTTTCAAAAAGGTGATTTTTATCTTGAATATATCATTATAGATGGCGGCTCAACAGATGGCTCTCTTGATATAATTAAAAAATATTATTATCTTTTATCTACAAAAAAAATACCTATACAGTGTTTTGGTATAGATTATAAATATATATCAGAGAAAGATAATGGCCCTACCTTCGCATTAAATAAAGGACTTAAAATGGTAACAGGTGAAATAATAGGTATATTAAATTCAGATGATATATATGTTGAAGGAACTTTTCAACATGTAATTAAAGCATTTCAATCTAATTCAGAAGTTGAAATAGTATATGGAGATGTTGTTTTTATTGATGAGAAAAAAAGAATAATTGGTTTGAAAAAAGGAAAGAAAAATTTGTCTATAAAGGACTTTAAAAATGATAATGCACTTGTTCAACCAGAAGTTTTTATAAAAGCAACTGTTTTAAATAAAATAGGAGATTTTGACGAATCTTTTGCTTATGCTAATGACTACGAATTCTGGCTTAGAGCATTAAAAAACAATATAAAATTTTTATACATCCCTGAAAAATTTGTTTACTTCAGAAAAAGAACTGATGCACGAAGTTCAGGAATTTATCCAAAAATTATATGGGAGACATTATTGATACAATGTAAATATTTCAATCTTCCAAAAACATTATTGAAAAATATAGAAGAATATATATTGTGCCATTCAGAAAAACCATATATTTCTCCTCAAGAAAGTTTCAATATAATAAAAAAGGACCTCTTACAGGATGTAAATGGTATATTACTTATAAAAAGAAATATACGGAAAGTCAAAGGATATGTGTATATAAAAGAAGCGATTATATTTAGTTTTCGTAACAAAAAATATGCAATAAAGTTTTTTTTAAACGCAGTCAGTTATTATCCACTAATTATTTTTAGTAAAAACGGAATAATCTTCTTTGTCAGGATGTTTTTTCAGAGAGAGAAAATATATTATAGGGTAAAAAATTTATTATGGGACAAATTATTAAGAAATATAGGTTTTTAGTAGGGCCAAATAAAACTCTTTTAAACAGGTGTCAAGCCATAACAATGTATTTAGAAATTTGTTAAAGTAGATGTATAAAAAAGAAAAAAGAATTGGAATAGATGCACATGCAATTGGTTTGAAACAAGGAGGGAACGAAACATATGTTTATGGACTAATTAGAGGGCTTTCCTCTATTGAGCATCCAGAGTTTAATTATGTTGTTTTTCTTTCAGAGTATGTTTCTATACCAACTTTTTTACTTGATAATGCTCATTTTTCAATTGTTAGCGTTTCAAGCCAGCCATATTTAAGATTTTTAAGAGATCTGCCTGTGAGAACCTATACTGAAAAATTAAATCTACTCCATACCCAGTATCATCTCCCTATTATTAGTTATTGCCCAGGGATTATTACCTTACATGATGTATCATTCCTTAGATTACCAAAACTTTTCCCAAAAAGAATCTACTGGAAATTAAAAATATCTCTTCTTTATAGTATGAAAAAGGCAAAGAAGATTATTACTGTTTCTCATTTTTCAAAAAAGGAGATACTTAAATTTTATCGGATAGAAGAGAAAAAAATAGAGGTTGTATATAATGGAATTTCAGAAGAATTCAAACCAATAAAAGATGTAAATGGAGCAGTTGGAGTACTTAAAAAATATGGAATAACAAAACCCTATATTCTTTCTGTCTCTAACATTCAGCCAAGAAAAAACCTTCAAAGATTGATAAAGGCATTTACCCATCTTGTGAAAAATAATAAAAATTTCCCATATCTACTGGTAATAGTTGGTAGAAAGTTATGGCTCTATGATGAAATATTCAATGAGATAAGAGATTCCAATCTTTCAGAAAGAATAATCCTTACAGATTATGTACCTCAACAAGACCTTGTATATCTTTATAACTTTGCTGAAGTATTTGTTTATCCTTCTTTATATGAAGGATTTGGTTTACCTGTTCTTGAAGCAATGGCATGTGGATGTCCTGTTATAACTTCTAATATCTCTTCTTTGCCGGAAATCACAAATAATGCCTGCCTTTTTGTTGACCCTTATAATACAGATGCAATAGCAAAAGTAATACAGATTCTACTTACAAACAATCTTCTAAGGATAAAGTTAAAAACAGAAGGGTTGAAACAATCCAAGAAGTTTTCATGGAAACGCACTGCAGAAGAAACAGTTAAGATATATGAGAAAGTTTTCCTTTAATAGTGTTAAACTCTATAAAGATTTTGGAATTGATTGACAAAACTATAATCTGAAAATCTAATTGGATAAAATGGTAAAGCATTTTAAATTCTGATAAAATATAAAAAGATGGCTATAATTTATATTTTTGTTTCAATTACACCTTTAATATTCTTTGCTTCATTGTTTAGTTGTTTTGACTTACCTAAATTTGTATGGATATTTTTTATAACTTGTTTTTTAATCTTTTATTTTTTAAAATCAAAGAAGGATATATCAATTAAAAATAAAGAGTTCCTTTTACCTATTTCATTATTTTTAATTTGGATAATTTTAACAGGAATTAAATCAATAAATATATTTGAAACATATAAATCATTTTTAATTTATTTTCTTTTTCTAAACTTTTATTTTTTCTCTACGGAAATTTTTGAAAAGAAAGATATTGAAAAAATATTAAAATTTTTAATTCTTTTCTCATTATTTATTCCAATTTATGGTTTTTTTCAATTATTTGGTTATGATTTTATTAAATGGGAAATAAAAAATAGTCCTTTAAGTACACTTGGAAGAAGAAATTTTGCTGCTGAATACCTTGTTATGATTATCCCTTTTACCTATTTTTTTATATTAACTTCAAATAACTTTAAAGAAAAAATCTTCTTTATTTTTTCATTTTTTTTATTTTTCCTTCATTTAATTTTTACATTTACAAGAGCAAGTTATATTGGATTTTTTTTCTCAACAGTTTTATTTTTTTATTTACTTAAAATTAGATTACCTATTAAAAAAATTGTATCTATTTTCATCTTCTTTTTTCTTGCTTCAAGTTTGCTTTCATATAATGGTTTTGAAAAAGGGACAATTAAATCAAGAATTTATATATGGAAGGAAACAATCAATATTTTTTTAAAAAATCCATTTTTTGGAGTTGGTTCTGGAAATTTTAAAATAAATTTTTTATTATATGCAAAAGATAGACCAAAAGATATTTCCCTTATAGGAGAGGTTCTTGAAGATGTTCATAATGATTTTCTTGAGATATTAGTTGAAACAGGGGCAATTGGTTTTTCTATTTTTTTATTTCTTTTATTTAATATTGTAAAGATATTTTTAAGTTTGATAAGAAAAAGTAAAGATTTTGAGAGAATTTTAACAATAAGTATTTTTTGCTCAATATCTGGTATTCTTATAAATTCACTCGCATCATTCCCACTTAAAAAACCATCTACTCTTCTTGTTTTTTTTCTTTGCCTTTCCTTTTTAGAAATCCTTTCATCCGAAAATAAATTTTATAAAAAAAAATTTCATAAAAACTTCTTTATTTTTTATCTAATTTTATTCTTCTTATCTGGCTTTGCAATATCTTATAGAGGTATTTTAGGAAACTTTTATTATAAAAAATCATTTGATAAAGAAAAATTAAATCCTTTATATTCAAAAAAGATGGCTTTTATTTCAATTAAATATAATCCATTCAATTACAAACCATATTTTATGATAGGAAATTTTTATTTAAAAGAAGGAAAATATGATATGGCAATGATTTATTTTAAAAAAGCAGAAAAACTTTTCCCATATATTGACACATTACAAAATAATATTGGTATATCTTTTTTAAAGATGAAAAATTATAAAGAAGCAGAAAAACATTTTCTTTTATCTTTAAGATTGAATAAACATAGAGCAGAGACATATAATAATATTGGCTCTTTATATATAGAAATGGGTAAAATAGAAAAAGCAATTTATTATCTTGAAGAATGTATTAAAATTGAACCAAATTTTTATCTTGCATATTTTAATCTTGGAATAATTTATTTAGAGAAAAATGATAGAGAAAAAGCAAAAAAATATTTTAAAAAAGTTTTAGAATTAAATCCAAATTTTCAACCAGTTAAAAATTACTTAAAATGAAAATAGCAATAGTTGGAACAAGGGGGATACCAGCAAGATATGGTGGATTTGAAGCATGTGCAGAGAAATTAAGTATAGGACTTGTAAAAAAAGGATATAAAGTTTATGTATTTTGTAGGAAATATTTATATCCTGAAAGATTGAAAGAATATAAAGGTGTAAATTTAATATATTTACCAAGTTTAAAAGGGAAATTTACTGATACATTCTCTCACACTTTTTTATCAATTATATTTTCTCTATTTAAAAATCCTGATATTATTTTTGTATTCAATTCAGCAAATAGTCCTTTATGTATACTACCAAAAATTTTAAGAAAAAAAATTGTAATAAATGTTGATGGCCTTGAATGGAAAAGAAAAAAATGGAATTGGTTTGGCAAAATATATTATAAATTCTGTGAGTTTTTTTCCTGTTTTATTTCTGATGAGATAATAACAGATTCAAAGATAATTCAAAATTATTATAAAATTAAATTTGGTAAACAGACCACATATATTCCATATGGTGCAGATTTTTTTATATCTAAGAATAAGGATGTTTTAGAAAAATATGGACTTAAAGAATATCAATATTTCTTTAATGGAAGTAGAATTGAACCAGAGAATAATCAAGATTTAATAATTAAAGCATTTTCTTTAGTAAAAACAGAGAAAAATATGGTTTTTGTAGGTAAAACATATTATAGAAGTAAATATTTTGAAAAGTTAAAGAAGATTAAAGATGAAAGGATTAAATTTCTTGGTCCTATTTATTCTTCTGATTATGATGAGATTATGGCAACCTGTTATGCCTATATACATGGGAATGAAGTTGGTGGAACAAATCCAGCGCTTTTAAAAGCAATGGGTAGTAGAAGATGTATTTTAGCAATTGATGTTCCTTTTAATAGAGAAGTTCTTGATGATTGTGGTATATATTTTAAAGATGTCAATGATTTAAAGGAAAAAATAGAATTTTTAATAAAAAATCAAGAAATAGTTAAAGAACTTGAAGAAAAGGTAAAAAAAAGAGCAGAAAAGTTATATAGATGGGAAAATGTAATTGATGATTATGAGAGAATTTTATTAAAATGGGCAAAAAAATAATTTTTTTAGATGGAATTGTAATTTTTATTTCTTTTGTTGCTGGATATTATTTTAGATTTTTTACTCCATTTTTTAAATATAAAGGAATTCCTCCATTTCAACCATACTTAAAATTAACAATTTTTATAATATGTGGATGGATTTTAATATTTAATTCAATAGGTCTATATAAAGAAAAAATATATCAGAATAAAGTTATTGAATTATCAAAAGTTATTGAGGGAAGTTTCTGGGCAATTATCTTTTTAATGGCAGGGACTTTTTTATATAGAGGTTTTTTATATTCAAGATTAGCGATTGGATTTAGTTGTATATTTTCGCTTATTCTACTTTCTGTTTTTCACTCCCTATTTTTAAATTTTTTTTATAAAGGAAAAAAGAAAATATTAATTTTTGGAGAAAGCAAAGAAATAGATATTTTGAAAAAAAGAGTGATTTTGAATTTTGATTATGAATTAAAACATATTGAAAAGTTATCTGATTCTATTGAACAAAAAATTTGCCAGATTAAACCTGACTTTCTTATAGTAACAAAAGATATTTTAGAAAAAATTGATATAAAAGAATTGACTGAAAAATATAAACTGAAAATATATAGTCTTCCTAAAATTTCTGAAAAAATTTTTACAGGTATATTTGAAGATATAGATGGATTACCTTTAATTTCAGTTATTTCTCCACCAATAAATAAGTTTCCAAATTACCTATTAAAAAGAATATTTGATTTAATTTTTGGGTTTGTTTTTTTATTAATTTTCTCTATTTTACTCCCTTTTGTGTCTTTTTTCATCAAAATTGACTCTAAGGGTCCTATATTTTTTAAACAGAAGAGGATTGGTAAAGATGGAAAAGTATTTTTTATGTGGAAATTTAGAACTATGAAATATCCATACTTAAGTATATCTCCATTTACTTTAAAAGATGACCCAAGATTAACAAAAATTGGGAAATTTTTAAGAAGATATAATATTGATGAATTACCACAAATTTTTAATGTTTTAAAAGGAGATATGTCTTTAATTGGACCAAGACCAATTTCAGAAGAAGATAAAACATTTATTGAATTGCCTCAATTTAAAATACGCCTTTCTGTAAAACCAGGTATAACAGGATGGGCTCAAATACATGGACTTCGTGGTGGAAATTATGAACCTGAAGAAAGAATAAGATATGATATTTATTATATTCAAAACTGGAATATATTTATTGACTTTGCTATTTTAATCTGTTCATTTTTTTCTTTTAAAAATGCCTATTAAAAAATTAAAGGGATTCTCTATCAAGACATCTATACTGAATTGCTTCTGAAATATGGTGGGCTTCTATCTTTTCTGAATTATCTAAATCTGCTATTGTTCTTGCCACTTTTCTTATTTTATCATATGCACGGGCAGAAATTTTTAAATTTTCAATTCCATTTTTTAATAAATCTTTTGCTTGTTGGCTCATAATACAATATTTTTTTATTTGAGAAGTATTCATATGTGCATTAAAATAAATTCTATCATTTTTGAATCTTTCCCTCTGTATTTCTCTTGCTCTTTCAACTCTTTTTCTTATCTCTTCTGAACTTTCTTCTTCCCTTTCTTCAAATAAAATATTTCCAGGTAAACTTGTAACTTCAATGTGAATATCAATTCTATCAAGAAGTGGACCTGACAATTTTTTTCTATATTTTAATATTTGTGATAAAGTGCAATGACATTCTCTTTGATTATCTCCATACCAGCCACATGGACATGGATTTGTTGCAGCAACAAGTAAAAATCTTGAAGGGAATTCTAATCTACCTTTTGCCCTTGATATATTCACTTTCCCATCTTCAAGAGGTTGCCTTAATGATTCCAGAACATCTTTATGAAATTCAGAAAGTTCATCTAAGAATAAAACTCCATTATGTGCTAAACTTACTTCTCCTGGTTTTGGAATAACTCCTCCTCCAATTAAAGCAATATCTGATATAGTATGATGTGGACTTCTAAAAGGTCTTTCAAAAAAAATAGGACTTTTTAATAAACCATTAACAGAATGAATTTTTGTTATTTCAAGTGCTTCTTCAAGAGTTAAAGATGGTAAAATTGTTGGTATTCTTCTTGAAATCATTGTTTTCCCACTACCGGGAGAACCAATCATTAAAATATTATGATATCCACTAACAGCAACCTCAATTGCTCTTTTAACATATTTTTGTCCTTTTACTTCAGAAAAATCAACATCATATTTATTTCTATTTTTTTTAAAAATCTCATCAATATCAATTTTTTCAACTTTTATATTCCTTTTCCCAATTAAAAATTCAACACATTCATTTAAATTTCTAACAGGATATACATCTATTTCTTTTATAATCTGCCCTTCATAAGAATTTTCAATTGGTATAATAAAATTTTTTCTTCCAATCTCTTTTAATTTCAATGCCATTGGTAAAATTCCATTTACTTTTCTTATTTCACCATTTAAAGCAAGTTCTCCAACAAAGAAAAATTGCTCAACTTTTGATTGAGATATAATTCCATTTGCAGTTAAAATTCCAATAGCAATTGGTAAATCAAAAAATGGTCCTTCTTTTTTCAGATCAGCAGGAGCAAGATTAACAACAATTTTCCCATTTGGAAATTCATAACCAGAATTTTTAATCGCTGGTTTTAATCTATCTTTACTTTCTTTTACTGCTTGGTCAGGGAGTCCAACTATTGAAATAGAAGGCAATCCTTTTGATATATCAACTTCAATTTCAACTGGATAACCTTCAATACCCCAAATAGTAAATGAATTAACTTTTGCAATCATAAAAAAATTTTATCATAAAATTGAAGAAGTTGAGAAAAAATTAGCAGCAAAGAAAAACAGGATAAAAGAGTTAAAGTATGTGTAAAATTGAATCTATGAGAAGATGAAAAAATGTTAACAATGTATTCAACTTATTCGCAATCTTTACAGAAAGAGTATTAAATGATAAAATAATTAAATATGGAGGGTTAGTCTAATTGGTAAGGCAGCGGACTTGAAATCCGCCGTCCCTTTCGGGACATGGGGGTTCGAGTCCCTCACCCTCCGCTTTTTTTAAAACTATCCTATATTTCAATTTACAATATTTTAAAAATATGTTAAGATAAACTTCAACCAGTTTTATTTAAAAATAAAATGGAGAAAGGAGATAGAATGAGGGATTATTATACCCAAATTTTTGAAAGTAAATTAAGAAAAGATGAAATTGAAAAATTAAAAAAGATTGAAAATAAAAAAATTTTAAATTTTATTGCAAATAGTATTTTATTATGTAATCCTGAAGATGTTTTTATTTGTAGTGATACTCCTGATGAAATAGCATATATAAAAAATATGGCTATTATAAGTAAAGAAGAAAGCGCAGCATTATTAACTCCTGGACATACATTTCATTTTGACGGATATTATGACCAGGGAAGAGATAGAGAAGTTACAAGATTTCTTGTTCCTAAAGGAGATAAGTTGAGTTCTGCTTTAAATCAAATAGATAGAGAGGAAGGACTTTCTGAAATAAAAGAGTTATTAAAAGATTCTATGAAAGGTAAAACGATGATTGTTAGATTTTTAATACTTGGACCAGCAAATTCTATTTTTACAATTCCGTGTGTTGAGTGTACTGATAGTTGGTATGTCGCGCATTCTGTAGAGTTGCTTTATAGACATGGATATAATGAAATATGTAAAACAAATGAAAATACAGATATATTTTTTACACTACATTCAGCAGGAGAACTTGATGAAAATATGGTAAGTAAAAATTATCAAAAAAAGAGGATTTATATTGATTATATAGAAAATACGGTTTATAGTGTGAATACTCAATATGCTGGAAATTCTGTTGGATTTAAAAAACTTGCTTTAAGATTAGCAATAAGAAAGTCACATAGAGAAGGATGGCTTGCAGAACATTTTATGATTATTGGTGTAAATGGACCAAATGGGAGAAAAACATATATTGCAGGAGCATTTCCAAGTGCATGTGGAAAAACATCAACTGCTATGCTTGAAGGAGAAAAGATTTTATCTGACGACCTTGCCTATGTTAGAAATATAAATGGAGTATGTAAAGCAGTGAATGTAGAATGTGGTATATTTGGTATAATTCAAGGAGTAAATCCTATTGATGACCCTTTAATTTATAAAACAATAACATCTCCAAATGAAATAATTTTTTCAAATATTTTAGTTAAAGATGGTAAGGTTTGGTGGCTTGATATGGGATGTGAATTACCAAATGAAGGGATAAATTATTCAGGGAAGTGGTATAAAGGGAAAAAAGATGAAAAAGGAGAAGAAATACTTCCTTCTAATAAAAACGCAAGATATACAATTTCTTTAAAAGCACTTCCAAATTGTGATGAAAATCTTGAAAATCCAGATGGAGTTGAACTTGGTGGGATTATTTTTGGTGGAAGGGATTATAGAGGTTATGTTCCAGTTCAACAAGGATTTGATTGGGTCCATGGTGTTATTTCTTATGGAGTTGCTCTTGAAACAGAAACAACTTTTGCTGTTGTAGAACAGGAAGGAAAGTATGAAATAAATATAATGAGTATTCAGGATTTTCTTTCTATACCAGTTGGGATATATATTAAAAATTATATTGAATTTGGTAAAAATCTAAAAAAAGTTCCACTTGTTTTTGGGGTTAATTATTTTTTAAGAGATTTAAAAACAGGTGAATTTTTGAATTCAAGAAAAGATAAGCATGTCTGGATAAAATGGATGGAGTTAAGAATTCATAATGATGTAAAAAGTATAGAAACTCCTACTGGATTAATTCCATATTATAATGATTTAAAAATTTTATTTAAAGATGTTTTGAAAAAAGAGTATTCTGAGGAAGATTATATTAAACAATTTACATTAAGAGTTCCTGAAAATATTGCAAAAATTGATAGAGTAACAAAATTTTTAAAGGTAAAAGTTGAAGAAGTCCCTGATGAAGTTTTTAAAGTTTTGAATGAACAAAAAAATAGATTGATAAAGGCGAAAGAAAAATTTGGTGAATATATACCACCAGAAAAATTTATTTAAAGAGGAGCATTTGTGGAAAATTTTATATCTGAAAGAACAAAGTTATTAAAACCATCTGCAACTCTATATCTAAATAGAAAAGCAAAAGAAATGAAAATGAAAGGATTTGATATTATTAATCTTACTGTTGGAGAACCTGATTTTGATACTCCTTGGGAAATTAAAGAATATGCAATAAAAGCAATTAAAGATGGTTATACAAAATATACAGAAGAAAAGGGGCTGAAGGAATTAAGAGAAGCAATTTGTGAAAAACTTGAAAAAGAAAATAATTTGAATTATGACCTTGAAGAAATAGTTGTTTCAAATGGAGCAAAACATTCTCTTTTTAATATATTTATGTCAATTTTAAATACTGGTGATGAGGTAATTATTCCTATTCCTTATTGGGTAAGTTATCCTGCTATGGTAATTATCTGTGGTGGAATACCTGTTTTCTGTAAATATAATGATAAATTTAAAATTGATATAGACCATTTAAAATCAAAAATTTCAAAAAAGACAAAAGCAATAGTTTTAAATACTCCATCAAATCCAACAGGGATTGTTTATGATAAAAAAGAAATTGAAGAAATTGCTGAAATAATTATCAAAAACAAAATATTATGTATTTCTGATGAAGTATATGAGAAGATAATCTTTGATAAGGAGCATATTAGTATTGCTTCTCTATCAGAAGATATGAAAAATTTAACAATAATAGTAAATGGTGTATCAAAAACATTCGCTATGACAGGTTGGCGTATTGGATATATTGCTTGTAAAAAAGAGATGGCTGATTCAATTGCAAAAATTCAAGGACAGACAACTTCAGCACCTTCAAGTATATCACAAAAGGCAGCATATTATGCTATAAAAGAAGGAGAAAATCTTTATAAAAATATGGTGGAAGAGTTTAAAAAAAGAAGAGATTTTCTTGTTAAAAACCTTCCAAATATAATAAAATATCCATATCCAGAAGGCGCTTTTTATATGTTTTTAAATATTAAAGATATCAATTCAAAAGAGTTATCAGAGAAATTACTAATGGAAAAACTTATTGCAGTTGTTCCTGGAGAAGATTTTGGAGTAGACAATTATATCAGAATATCATATGCTACAAGTATAGAAAATTTAAAAAAAGCAATTGAAAGAATAAATGAATTTGTAGAGGAGTTGATATGAGACAATATTTTTTTATATTTTTATTTTTTTCATATTTTCTCTTCTCAGAACCAATCTATAAATTTCAGAAATCAAAAATTATAAATTATTCTTTTCAATTAAGTGGTAATATTTCTTATAGTTATCCAGGTAGTTCAGAAGATAAATTTGATGTACTGGCAAAAGGTAATTTAAAAATTGAATGTATTGATGAGAATGAAGAATATACTTTAAAAGTTACTCCAGTAAAAACATTTGTAAAAGTTAGTGATGCAATTCTTGAAGATATAACAAATTCAGAAACAATAATATCTAATATTATATCTTCAACTATTATTAAAATGAAAAAGAATGGTCAAATTGTTTTAATTAAAGATATAGATGAAAAAATTTTAACTTTATTACAGATTTTGACTCTTCTTCCTTCATTCCCTTCAAATATAATTTCTGGTAAAAGATGGAAACAGATAATGCCTGCTTTAAATTTCCCTGGAATCCCTATGTGTAATCTTGAATTTAATTACTTATATGAAAAAAAAGATAATATTTCTAATATTCAATTGATAGCAAGTCAGATAATTAAAGAATCAAAAAAAGATAAAAATATAAAAATTAATTTTACAGGTAAAAATTTATCAAAAGGTAATTTTGTCTTTGATGAAGAACAAGGGGAGATTAATAATTTTGAAGGTAATTTTTCAATTGATTTAAATATAAAGTTTGAAATTCCTCAATCTCCTGAACAAAAAATTAAAAAGAAAGAGTCCTTACCAATTAAACTAACTTTAAATTTAATCCTTTTTCTTTTAAAATTATAAATTCACTTTTTAATAAAAATTTAAGGGGGAGAAAATGTTATATAAAAATATTGAATTTTGGAATGTTGAAGAAATTTTTGAAAAGGATGATGGTTTAGGTTTATCAAGAATTCCAGAAGATGTGAGAAATAAATTGAATGAGAATGCTAAAATTTGTGCTTTAATGCCTGCTGGTTGTGAATTAAGATTTAATTTAAAAAGTGAAAAATGTAAAATTGTTATTAAAGCAAATAAGGGGAAAATTTTGAACAGAGGTATATGTGAATTATATTTTGGTGATTTTTTTAATAGTTGGTATTTTATAAATGAAGAACCGACCGAAATTGAGATAAAATATCCTGAAAATATTAAAAAACTTGAAAGATTACATAAGGATAGTAAGAATTTAAAATTTGTTCCAAACCTTATAAGAGTTATTTTGCCACATTTAACAGATTTAAGAATTTTAGAAATTAAAGGAGATTTTGAACCACCTTATGAAAATCAAAAACCAAAATTAAAACTTCTTGCTTATGGTTCATCAATCACACATGGTGCATTTTCAATAAGACCGACAGGAAGTTATGCTTTTAAAACAGCACAAATTCTTGGTTTTGACTTAATAAATCTTGGTTTTGGAGGAGGTGCACATCTTGAGAAGGAGATTGTAGATTATATTGTAAAAAGAGATGACTGGGATTTTGGAATTTTTGAACTTGGTATAAATATGGTCTTTTGGTGTGAAATAGAAGAATTTAAAAAGAAAGTAGATTATTTTGTTGAAACTATATCATATGAAAAGAAAGATAAATTTTTATTTTTTATTGATATTTACCCATTTTTTATGGATTTTGAAAAAGAGAAAAAACAGATAGAATTTAGGAAGATTTTAGAGAAAAAAGTAAGAGAAATAGGCAAAAGAAATGTATTTCATATTTCAGGTTTTGATATCTTAAAAAATTTAAAAGGACTTAGTTATGATTTAATTCATCCATCTCCTTTTGGTATGGAAGAAATCTCTTATAATCTTTCATCAATAATTAAAAGATATATCTGGTCAAAATAAATAACTTATGAATAAACTTTTAAAGGTATCTTCTCCCTTGATTATAAGTTCAAGTATATGGACAATACAATATTTTTTAGACAGAATGTTTATTTCCTGGTATTCTGTTAAATCTATTGCAGCAGTATTGCCTGCTTCCTTTTTAAATATGACAAGTTCAAGTATTTTTATTGGAACTGCACAATTCATAAATACTTTTGTTGCTCAATACTATGGTGGAAAGATATATGATAAAATTGGAGAGATTGTATGGCAAGGTTTATATCTTTCTATTATTGGGGGTTTATTTCATTTGTTTTTAATTCCTTTTGCTCCATATATATTTAAAATTTTTGGCCATGAAGAATCTGTTGTAATTTACGAGACAATATATTTCCAGATTTTATGTTTAGGAACTTTCTCATTTATTGGTTCAACTTCAATCTCTTCTTTTTTTTCAGGGATTGGTAAAACATATATTGTTCTTATTGTAAGTTTTATACAAACATTAATACATTTAACGCTTAGTTATTTGTTTATTTTCGGTAAATTATTTTTCCCTGAAATGGGAATAAAAGGAGCAGGCATCGCAACAATTATTTCTTCCTATTTTTCTTTTTTTATTTACTTTATATTATTTTTTAGAAAAAAGAATTTTGTTTTCGGTATAAAAAAATATAGATTTAATAAACAACTTTTTAAAGACCTTCTTAAATATGGTATTCCAAATGGAATCTATCTTTTTATTGACATTTCTGTTTGGACAATTTTTTTACTTATAATGGGGAAACTTGGAATTGTCACTTTATCCTCATCAAATATTGCTTTCAATATAAATATAGTTGCTTTTATGCCAATGCTTGGTATAGGGACTGGTGTTTCAATTCTTGTTGGTCAATATATAGGAGAAGGGAAAAAAGAAAAAGCAAAAAGTGTCACTTTTATAGGATTTTGGATTACATTTGTTTATATGTTTTTAATTGCTCTAACTTATATTTTATTTCCAAATTTTTATATAAATTTTTTTAAACCAAAAGTATTTATTGAAAATTTTGAAGAAGTAAAAGATTTAGCTAAAATTCTCTTAAGATTTATTGCTTTTTATTCTGTTTTTGATACAATGAATGTAATTTTTTTATCTGCTTTAAAAGGAGCTGGTGATACAAAATTTATTATGAATGTTTTTCTGTTTTCTTCTATTTTTGTTTTTCTGATTCCTGTCTATATTTCAGTTTCCTTCTTCCCTTCTAATATTATTCCATGGAGTATTGTTACTTTTTATGTGACTCTATGCGGTTTTATTTTTTTTATCAGATTTCTAAAAGGTGGATGGGAAAAGATTAAAATAATTGGATATTAAAAACTTTGATAGGTAAATATGCAGAAAAATATTCAAAGTTAAATATTTAGTATTTT
>JAMWCO010000017.1 GCA_023818785.1 Candidatus Omnitrophota bacterium | reverse complement strand
AACTCCAAAAGGTTTAAGTCTTTCTTTTTCAATACCATATTTTTCAACAAGTTCTTTAACAACTGCCTCAGCACGCTTTCTTGATAAATCCATATTATATTCAAGCTTTCCAACATTGTCTGTATGTCCAACAATATAGAGTTTTATCTTTGGATTGGATTTTAAAAAATTTGCAATTTCATCAAGTGCTGGCTTTGATTCAGGTTTTATATCAGTTTTATCAAAATCAAAATATATGGAATAAATGGCAATATGTCCTTCCCTCATTATACTTTGATAAATATCTTCTGCTTTTATAAGCCCTTTCTCCATCTCCTTCATTTCAACTATTCCTAAAAGAGCGATCGGACCATCCCACCTAGGCAAAACACATATTGAAATCACTATATTACCTGTTTTATTCTTTGCTGAAAGATAAAAGAAATTATTTTCATCATCCCTTGTAGCATATACATCCCAGAAGTAAGAATAAAGAAACCTTCTTATTCCACTAATTTCACTTCCCCTTGCTAAATAAAGAATATCAAATCCAGCCTTCTTAACTGCTTCTTCATAATTTTTAAAAACTTCAAAAGGACTCCTATTTTTAGGTACCTGATACTGAATCTTTGTTATCTTTCCTTCAAGTTTTTCCTTCTTTGCTTTTTTTATATCTTCATCACTTGATGATTTTACAGGTCCAAGAAGAATTTCAAATTCATCAAAATCTTTCTGGTCATAATGATAGATATAAGAACCTGGGTATCTTGATATAATTGGATGGTCTTTACTTCCTTCTACATCCTCTTGTGAATATGCTAATCCCATTAAAAGGAATATAAAGATTAAGATTTTTATAAGTTTTTTCTTCATTTTACCCCTTTTATAACTTTTTAAATCTTGAAACTTTCAGCAATACCTCCTATTAAGGGTAAGTGAGATTTCCTGGCACGAAGAACATTTATTATTCCTATAAGAGATAAAATTACCCACAAAATCCATAAAATCAAACCAATAATCCAACCAATAATAGGAAACCATGAAATCAGCATTGTTATCACTTCACATATAAATAAAGCAAGGCCCTGTTTTGCATGGAATTTTACAAATTCATCCTCTTTTTCAAGTAAAATGGGAATCAAACAAAGAATACCGATATAACTCAACACTGCTATTGGATTTACTTTTTCCTCTGCCATCTCTTACCTCCTTTTTTTAACATATTTTAACTTAAAATTTTGTTTGTTCGCCTAACTTGTCCATATCCGAACCGGGTTCGGTTAATTAAAATTTTAGTCTATACAACAGTTCTACAAATCTGCGCAAATAAGGTCATACTTCAAGAAGTTGTTTAATCTGGTCTTCAGTCATATATTTTATTTTACTTATTTTTTCTCTTATTGGTTCTTGCAATATTTCATCAAGAGAGATACCTTTTTCTAATTTTTTAAGTGAAGAATGATAAAAAAGAATAATTGTTTTAAGCATAAGATATTGTTTTTTTAGATTTGTATAAGCATCTTGTTCATCAAAAGCACTCTGATGTAAAAAATCCTCCCTTATAGAACGAGCAATTTCAAGAATTAATCTATCATTTTGAGAAAGTGTTTCCATACCTACAAGTCGCACAATCTCAATTAATTCTGCTTCCTTTTCAAGAATAGATATTGCTTCATTTCTTATATCCATATAATCAGGAGCAATATCCTCTTTAACAAATTTTTCAATATTCCTTTCATAAAGAGAATAACTTGTAAGCCAATTTATGGCAGGAAAATGTCTTTGATAAGCAAGTCGGTCATCAAGTCCCCAGAAAACTTTAACAACCCTTAATGTCATTTGGACAACTGGGTCTGTTAAATCCCCTCCGGGAGGGCTAACTGCTCCAAGAAGTGAAAGTGAACCAATTCTATTATCTTTACCTAAACAAATAACTTTACCAGCCCTTTCATAAAATGAAGCAACTCTTGTTCCAAGATAAGCAGGATACCCTTCCTCTCCAGGCATTTCTTCCATTCTCCCTGATATTTCTCTTAATGCCTCAGCCCATCTACTTGTTGAATCAGCCATCAATGCAACTGAATATCCCATATCTCTAAAATATTCACCAATTGTAACTCCTGTATAAATACTTGCTTCTCTTGCAGCAACTGGCATATTTGAAGTATTTGCTATTAAAGATGTTCTCTCCATTAAAGGTCTACCTGAATTTGGATCTTTTAATTTAGGAAATTCAATTAAAACATCTGCCATTTCATTTCCTCTTTCGCCACAGCCAATATAAACAACTATTTCACTATCTGCCCATTTTGCAATTTGATGAAGAACTACAGTTTTACCTGAACCAAAAGGTCCTGGAATACAGGCAGTCCCTCCTTTTAAAATTGG
Organism: Candidatus Omnitrophota bacterium; assembly: GCA_023818785.1. Lineage (GTDB taxonomy): Bacteria > Ratteibacteria > UBA8468 > B48-G9 > JAFGKM01 > JAMWDI01. The sequence continues at coordinate 13,293 of JAMWCO010000017.1, read as the reverse complement.
GAATAGTGTATCAATCACTCTCTGACCTGTTACAAGAGGAACATCTGGATTTAATCTTTTTTTAAATGGTCTTGGTTTTCTTACAGGCCATTTCTGCATCAAATATAAAGGAATTTGGTCATCTTCCCTTTTAACTTTTCCTATTTCTTCTTCAACAGTAAATTTTCCTTCTTTTATTTCTACAATTTCACCATTAATGCCATAAGGAACCATAATTTTATGTTTTATAAGAGGTGTTTCTTCTACAATTCCAATAATATCTCCTTCTTCAACTATATCTCCTTTTTTAACAATCGGTTTAAAATCCCACTCAATTTTTCTATCAAGTGCTGGTATATCAACTCCTCTTACTATAAAATCACTCATTCTTTCTATTTGAGATAAAGGTCTTTGAATTCCATCAAAAATATTTTTTAGAAGACCTGGACCAAGTTCAACCATTAAAGGCATTCCAGTTCCAAAAACAGGGTCTCCAACTTTAAGGCCTTCTGTTTCTTCATAAACCTGAATTGATGCAATATCTCCTTCAAGTCGTATTATCTCTCCAATTAATTTTTCTTCTCCTACTCTTACAACATCAAACATTTTACTTTTTTTCATACCTTCTGCCTGAACAAGAGGACCTGAAACCTTTATAATTTTTCCTATCTCCATTTTATTCTCCCTTCATTCCAGTTGCTTTTTTAATCAATTCATTTATAATTTTAATTCCTTTCTTCTCTTTACTTTTTAAACTTGGGATAACAACCATTTTTTTTAAATTTATATATTTCATAAATTTATTTTCGTCAAATACCTCCTCTGTAACAAAAATACAAATAACTTCTTTTAGATTAATATTTTTAAGAATATCTTCTGTTTCTTCAACTGAATTTGAAAAAAATGTCTCAATATTAAAAATAGAAAAGAATTGAATCACTGCCTTATCTCCAATAAAAATTATTCTTCTTTCCATATAGATTTTAATTTATACCAAAATTTAAAAAAATTCAAATCAAAATTTTAGTATTGTAAAATCTCCAATATAAATGTAAAATTTTAATATGAAAATAAGAGTTTTTTTAATTTTTTTCTTACCATTATTTAATTTTTTATATTCTGAAAAAAATCTTATTATTATTTCTCCTCATTGGGAAGGAGTTAAAATTGAAATAACGAGGTCATTTTGTGAATGGTATGAAAAAAATTATAAAGAAAAGGTTAAAGTTGAATGGATTGACCAAGGAGGGACTTCTGATGATTTAAAGTATGTTGAATCTCTTTTTAAAAAGAATCCAAATGGAATAGGCATAGATATTTTTTTTGGTGGTGGTTTGAGCCCATATTTAAAATTGAAAGAAGAAGGATTTCTTGAAAAATATAAACTTCCTCAAAATATTATAAAGAAAATCCCTAAATTATGTGGTGGTATCCCTAATTATGATAATGAATTTTACTGGTATGGAGTTGTGCTTTCTACTTTTGGAATTCTTTATAATAAAATGGCTTTAAAATTCTTAAAACTGCCTTTGCCAAAAACATGGAAAGACCTTGGAGAAGATTATTATTATTCATATCTTGGAGCAGCAGACCCAAGACATAGTGGAAGTATGCATATGATGTATGAGATAATTCTTCAGGCATATGGATGGGAAGATGGCTGGAAAACAATATTTTCAATTGCTGGAAATACAAAAAACTTTTCTTTAAGTGCCTCTGAAGTTTCAAGACAAACATCAATAGGTGAAGTTGCTTTATCTTTATCTATTGATTCTTATGCACTCAGTCAAATAGAAGTAAATGGTAGAGAAAATATGGGATTTATTTTACCAGAAGGTCAAACGGTTATAAATCCAGATTGTATAGGTATTTTAAAAGGAGCACCAAATATTGAAGTTGCTAAAAGATTTATTGATTTTTTATTTTCTTATCAGGCACAATTATTATGGATAAAAGGGAAAGGTGAAAAAGGTGGTCCTAAGGAATATTCTTTAAATAGGTTTCCTATTATGCCAGAGATTTATGATTTAGAATTTGAAATTGATGCAAATCCATATAAGATACAAAATACAATAAAATATGATTTCCAACTTGCAGCAAATAGATGGCCAATTTTAGATGATATGATTGGTTGTTTTATTATTGATTGCCATACTCAATTAAAAAAAGCATGGAGTATTATTTTGAAAACAAAAGATGAAAACTTAAAAAAGAAATTTTATGAAATTCCTGTTGATAAGAAAGTACAGAGGTTTTTGTGGGAGAATTGGAAGGACCCAGTTTTTAGAAATAAATATTTAAATGAATGGATTGAATTTTCATTAAGAAAGTTTAAAAATATTATTATTGAAGGTAAATATTTAATGTAAAATGGAAAGAGAAATTTTAAGAGTTGAAAATATTGAGAAAAAATTTGATGGTAAAGAAGTTTTGAAAAATATAAGTTTTACTGTTTATGAGAATGATTTTTTCTTTATTCTTGGACCATCAGGATGTGGGAAGACAACATTTCTAAGAATTATTGCTGGTTTTACTCAACCAGATAGAGGAAGAATTATTTTAAATAAAAAAGATATAACAAATTTACCCCCAAATAAAAGAAATATTGGATTTGTTTTTCAGAATTATGCTTTATGGCCACATATGAAAGTAAAAGAAAATATTGCTTATGGTCTTAAAATTAGGAAATATACAGATGAATTTGTTAAAAGAAAGGTTGAAGAGATGCTTGAGATAACAAAATTAAAAGAAATTAAAGATTTATATCCAAATCAAATTTCAGGAGGACAACAACAGAGAGTTGCACTTGCAAGAGCCCTTATAGTAGACCCTTTAATATTACTTCTTGATGAGCCACTCAGTAACCTTGATGCAAAATTGAGGGATGAATTAAGAAGAGAATTGAAAAGGATACATAAAGAAACAGAAAAAACTATGATATATGTTACACATGACCAAAAAGAAGCAATGACATTATCTACAAATATTGCAATTATGAAAGATAAAGAAATTATTCAAATTGGTTCTCCTTATGAAATTTATACAAATCCTAAAAACTTATTTGTTGCTTCTTTTATTGGAGAAATAAATGTTATAAAAGGTAAGATTGTTGAAAAAATAAAAGAGAATCTTGTTAAAATAGAAACAGATGAAGGATATTTTTTCTCTGATTTATATAAAATTCCAAATTCTAAAGATATATTTTTATGTTTCAGGCCAGAAAGTATAACAAAAGAAGAAAGGATAAATGTTATAAAAGGGAGATTAAAGGAGTATGAGTTCTTAGGAGAAACCCTTAAATTAAGCATAATCACTGAAAAGGGAAATATTTTTAAATTAAGTATCTCTCCTTATGATTTTGAAAAATATAGAAGAGGAGAGAATATTATTTTTTCTGTTGAGAAAGAGAAGTTTATAATACTTGAAGAATGAAAAAGAAATATTTTTTATTTGTTTTAATTTCATTTTTTTTAATTTATTTTTTACTTTATCCTGTCTTCCATATTTTTATCCAATCTTTTTTTCAAAAAGGGAAATTTACATTAGATGTTTTTAAACTTACAATAGGAAATTACATCATAAGAAAATCAATTATAAATAGTTTTCTCCTTGGCATAATAGTTGTTTTTACAACAAGTATTATAGGAGTACCGCTTGCTTTTATTTTTGATAGGTTTTATTTTAAAGGGAAAACTATTTTAAGGATTTTATTTCTTCTACCTATGATTGCAAGTCCATTTGTTAGTGGAATAGGAATAAAACAGGTAATTTCAAGATTTGGCTCTTTAAATATCTTACTTTTAAAACTTGGAATAATAAAAAATCCAATTTCTTTTCTTGGTTCTGGTTTTTTAGGAATAATTATACTTCAAACATTACATTTATACCCAATTATGTTCTTAAATATTTCATCTTCTTTAAACAACTTTGATATCTCAACAGAAGAAGCATCTTATAATCTTGGAGCAAGTTGGTTTCAAACATTTCTTAAAATTACTTTTCCTTTGATTTTACCTGGATATTTTTCTGCAAGTTCAATAATATTTATATGGTCAATAACAGACCTTGGAACTCCTTTAATATTTGAATACAACAATCTTATTGCTGTTAGAATATACAACAATATAAAGGATATAAATACAAATCCAACTGGTTATGCTCTTGTTTTTATAGTCCTTTTTATAACCATTTCTTTATTTATATTTACAAAAAAATATATTGAAAAAACATCATATACAACTGGAAGAATAGCAACTCTACATTCAGAAAAAATAATAGAAAGAAAATTCCTTCTATATTCTTCTCTTTTCCTTCTCCTTTTTATAAGTCTAATTCCACATATAACTTTACTTTTATACTCTTTTTCAAAAAAATGGTTTTTTTCTATTTTACCTTCCCAATATACAGATGAATATTATAAAATTGTATTTACCCATAGATTAACAAAAACTGGAATTTTTAATAGTTTAATCTATAGTTCAATAAGCACAACTATTGATATTCTTCTTGGATTTTTTATTGGATATATACTTGTAAGATGGAAGATTAAATGTAAAGGACTACTTGATATTCTTTCTATGATACCACTTCTTATTCCAGGAATTGTTCTTGCTTTTGGATATGTTGGGCTTTTTTCAAATACATTATTAGACCCAATTAAAAATCCAGTATTTCTTATAATTTTAAGTTATAGTTTAAGAAGATTACCATATATTGTTAGAACTACATATTCTTCACTTTTACAATTAAATGAAAATCTTGAAGAAGCATCTTATTCACTTGGTGCAGATGATATAACAACATTTAAAAGGATTATATTCCCAATTGTAAGTCCTGGAATTTTTGCAGGTGGAATACTTGCTTTTTCTTTTTCTTTAATGGAAGTTAGTTGTAGTTTAATACTTGCTGTAAGAGAAAAGTTTTATCCAATTTCAAAAGTAATATATATACTTTCAGGAAGAGTAACAGATGGACCTAATACTGCTTGTGCTTTGGGAGTTTTTGGTATGATAATCACAGGCATATGTTTATTTATTTCTATAAAAATTTTCTCTAAAAAAATTGGTGATTTCTTTCGTATTGGATAACTTTACACTTCTTTATCTCCATAAGGTATAATTAAAACAATGATAGATTTTAATAGTTCGGAGTGGAAAGAAATATTGAAAGGGAAAACACCAGAAGAGATTGCTAGGATTGTTGCTGAGTATTATGAGAGAAAATATAAAAAAGAATATCCTATTTTCCCTTGGAAAATTCTCCTTGGAATAATAATTTTTTTTATTTTAATTATTGTTATCCTACTAATATTTATTAACCATCTTAAAAAACTTGCTTTTTAGTATTGACATTAACATATTGAGGATTTTGATAACACTCTTTATTTTTTATGTATCAAATGTCAACCTACGAAGTTAACAAATTTTTTGTCTTTTGTGAATTTTTGGGAAATTTTTAGATACAAAAAATTGTTCTATTAAACTACCTATATTCATCGTAACCCAATATAGTAAAAGACCTGAAGAGAAATTATATAAAATAAATAGAAAAATTAAAGGCATAATTATTGTAAGTGATTTTTGTCCTGGTTCTGTTTGTGGAGTAAGTTTTTGCTGGAAATAAGATGTTATTGTCATTAAAATTGGTAAAATATTTATTGGAAAACCCCTTATTACAAAAATAGTATCTGGCATTGATAGGTCTTTTATCCATAAAATGAATGATGCCCCTCTTAAAAATATAGAATTTCTTAAGGCAAGGAAAAAACCAATAAATATAGGAATTTGAATAATTGTTGGAAGACATCCAGCAAATGGATTTATATTGTATTCTTTATAAATATTCATGAGTTCTTTTTGTAATTGGTAAGGATTATCTTTATATTTTTTCTGAACATCCTGTAAATATGGTCTTAATTTCTGAAGTTGTTTCATTGAATATAAACTTTTTCTTGTTAATGGAAAAAATAGAATTTTTATAATAAATGTTAAAATAATTATTGACCAACCCCAATTTGGAATAACTTTATGAATGCCATTTAGAATAGAAAATAAGAATCTACCAATAACTACAAAAAAACCTTTTCCAAAAATATCTTCTTTTATATAATTTCTCGCAACAAAATAGTCAGAAGGCCCTGCATAAAACTTAAATTGATATTTTTTTCCCTCTCCTTTTTTAAGAATAAATTTCTCACATCTTAATTTTACATTTATAAATTTACCATCTGGTTTTAAAGATATAAGACTTTTTTCAGGTAAATATACAAATATCAAAGAATATCTGAGAGATATTCCAACCCATCTACAATTTTTATATATTTTTTCTTCTTTTAATCTAAATGGGTCAACAAAAATTGGCATTCTATTTATTCCTGTTATTATTTTTGGTGGAACATAACCTCTTTGAGATTTAAAGTTCTCTATATTAATTTTCATAATCTCTATCTCAAACTCATTAAATTCTTTATCCTTATTTGTATTATTTAAAATCTTTTCTTGGTAATCAAAAATGTAGTAATTTTCAGGAATTTTATATCTTTTAGAAATTTTTATTCTATTAAGTTGATTTATAAGTAGAATATCATTTCCTATCCTTTCTATTTCAAAACCATTTCCTCCTAAAAATTCTGGATTTAAAAAAAATATAGTTCCTTCATTTAGATCAAAAATTTCTTCATCTTTTCTTAAAAACTTCTTTAATCCTATCTCTTTTATGTAACCATTCCTTTTATCAATTTTTATAAAATATGTATTATTTTCAAATTCAAAGTTCTCTCCTTCCTGGATAATCTCTTCTTCTTGAGTTGTTTCAGTTTTCTGGAATTGATTTTTATATTGAGAATATTTTGATGACTGAAATTTACTGAAAATAAATATAATAAATATAGAAATTAGAAAAGCAATTAAAAGACGAATTTCTTCATTTAATTTATCCATTTTTCTACTGGGTCATATCCACCTTTATTTAATGGATGACATCTTAAAATTCTTTTAAAACCTATAAATATTCCTTTAAATCCTTTTTTTTCTATTGCCTGAATCATAAATTCAGAACAATTTGGATAAAATCTACAGACATTACCAAAAATAGGAGAAAATAAGACCTGATATAAATTGACCAATTTAATTATCAATTTCATTTTTTATTTTTTCAAAAATTCCATCAATTTTATTTTTATCAATAATTTGACTTTTCAAAATAAATAGAAAATCACCTTTTTTAAAGTTATTTCTCACTATTTCTCTTAAAATTCTCTTTACTTTATTTCTTTTTACAGGAATCCCTACTTTTTTGTTTACTATAAAACCAATTTTTAAATCTTCTCTTTTTTTAAAATATAATTTAAAATATTCTGTTTCAATTTTTTTCCCATCTTTTATAATTTCTTTAAATTTTCTATTAATCATCCAGCAAGATGTTTCCTTCCTTTTCTTCTTCTATTATTTATTATTTTTCTCCCACTTTTTGTTGACATCCTGGCAAGAAAACCAATCTTTCTTTTCCTTCTTAATTTATGAGGTCTAAATGTTATTGACATTTTAAACTCCTTAATTAAATTTTTATTTTACTATTTTAATCTAATTTTTTCAAATTTTTTTAATTTCATTTGATTTAAAAAATAATAATTTGTTAGATTTAACTGTAATGGAGTAATGGAAACATATCCATTTTTAACAGCATCTACATCACTTTCTTTTTCATTTCTTATTTCTTTAAAACTCCCCTTTAGCCAAAAATAAATGTTTCCTCTTGGGTCAGTCCTTTTTTCATATTCTTCATTAAATCTACTCTCGCTTTGATATGTAATTTTTATTCCTCTTATTTCATTTATTTTTCTATTTGGTATATTTATGTTTAAAATAGTATCTTTTGGAAATTTAATTGATTTTATCTTCTCAATGATTTTTAAAGATATTTTTGCACTTAATTCAAAATTAAAATTTCTATAACCAGCGATAGAAATAGAAATAGAAGGAATTCCTAAAATTGCTCCTTCACAAGCAGCAGAAACTGTTCCTGAATATAAAATATCCATTCCAAGATTTGGTCCTAAATTTATTCCTGAAATAACCATATCTATTTTTTCTTTTATCAATTCTTTTATTCCTATCTTTACACAATCAACAGGAGTTCCACTTACAATATAATAAAAAAAATCATTCATATTTATTTTTCTTACCCTAATAGGATTTAGTAAATTGATTGAATGGCTTACTGCACTCTTTTCTGTTTCAGGGACAACAACATAAACTTGAGCAATTTTTCTTAAATATTTCTCAAGTATTATTAAACCTTTTGAAAAAATTCCATCATCATTTGTTAAAAGTATTTTCATATTTTTGTGGAGCAGACCGGATTTGAACCGGCAACCTTCCGCATGCGAAGCGGACGCTCTCCCATTGAGCCACTGCCCCTTATTATAATTATACAATTTCTTTTTTATGATATAAAATTAATATATGAAAAAAAGTATCATTTTTGGAGCAGGTCAAATAGGAAGAGGATTTATTGGAGAAATATGTTATGATTCTAATTATTTTATTACTTTTGTTGATGTTGATGAAAATTTAATATATTTACTAAATAAACAAAAATCTTATCCAATATATTTACTTGGTGAAAAAAAAATTGAAAAATTTATAAGTAATTTCATAGGATTCCATATTAAAAAAGATGAAGAGAAAATTATAAAAGAAATTATTGATACAGAAATTATTTTTACATCTGTTGGAGCAAAAAATTTATTTACACTTTCGGAAATAATTGTAAAGGGGATTAAAGAAAAGTCAAAAAAAAATAAAGGATTTTTAAATATAATTATATGTGAAAATTTGCTTGAAAGTGGGAAAAAATTTAAAGAAGCAATCTTAAATAAAGATATTTTATCAGAAAAAGAGAAGGAATACTTAGAAGAAAAGGTTGGATTTGTTGAAACAGTTATAAGTAGAATGACATCTCCATTAACAGAAGAAGAAAAAAAACAGAATCCATTACTTGTTAAAGTTGAGCCATATAAAATTCTTCCTGTTGATAAAAATGGTTTTAAAGGGAAAATTCCTGAAATAGTAGGTTTTTTACCTGTTGAAAATCTTAAAAAATATGAAGAACTTAAACTTTTTGGACACAATTTATCACATGTATGTCTTGCCTATTATGGTTTTTTAAAAAACTATAATTATATCTGGGAATGTATCAAAGATAAAGAAATTTTCAATTTATTAAAAAATGTCCAGAATGAAGTTAAAAAAGCACTTATAAAAAAATATAATTTCAATAAAAAAGAAATTGAAGAATATTTTTTAGACCTTAATAAAAGATTTGACAATAAACTACTTTGTGATACAATTTTTAGAGTTGGAAGAGAAGTAATTAGAAAAATAGGTAAAAATGAAAGAATAATAGGTGCTATAAATCTTTGTCTTGAAAATAATATATTTCCTAAAAATATATGTTTTGTTTTAGGGAGTGCTTTATTTTATAATACAAACTTAGATGAAGAGAGTTTAAAACTTCAAGATATTATAAAGAAAAGTGGGATTAATTTTGTTTTAAAAGAAATATGTGGATTAAGAGAAGAAAAAATTATATTTGAAGTTTTAAAAATTTATAATAAATTAAAAAATGAAAGGTGCTGTTTTAAAAGAGATTGAAAAACTTGAAATTGAAGAAGTTGAATTGCCAGAACCAAAAGAAAATGAGATTTTGATTAAAGTTAAAAGTTGTGCTATATGTGGAACTGATATAAAAGTTTTCCACTATGGACACAAACATATTGTTTTCCCAAGGATTACAGGTCATGAAGTAAGTGGGATAGTTGAAAAAGTTGGTAAGAACATAAAGGAATTCAAAGAAGGAGATAGGGTTGCAGTTGCTCCTGCTATTCCTTGTGGGAAATGTTATTATTGTAGAAAAGGGCAACAAACTATGTGTGATAACTTAAAAGCAATTGGATATCATTATGATGGTGGATTTGCTGAGTATATGCTTGTTCCAGAGATCGCTGTTTTAAATGGATGTGTTAATAAAATTCCTGCCAATTTATCTTTTGAACTTGCTTGTCTTGCAGAACCATTGGCCTGTGTCATAAATGGTCAAATTTTAAGTAGAATTGAAACAGGAGACATAGTATTAATCATTGGAGCAGGACCTATTGGGATTTTACATTCATTATTAGCAAAAATAAATGGTGCAGGCAAAATAATTATTGCTGATATTTCAGAGGGAAGAATAAAAGAATCAGAATTTACAGGATGTTATCTTATTGATATGAATAAAAAAGACATTTATGATGAGGTAAAAAGAATTACAGATGGACACATGGCAGATAGAGTTATTGTTGCTGTTGGAAGTAAACAGGCACAAGAATTATCTTTGAAACTTGTTGCAAAAAGAGGTTCAATTAATTTTTTTGGTGGACTTCCTAAGGAATCACCATATATTCAGTTTGATAGCAATTTACTTCATTATGGAGAATTTTTTGTTGTAGGAACACATGGCTCTACTCCTTTACACAATAAAATTGCTATTGAACTTTTATCTTCTGGAAGGATAGAATTAGAGAAAATAATCACTCATAAACTTCCTCTTGAAAGAATAAAAGAAGGATATCAAATCGTTGAAAATAAAAAAGGTCTAAAAGTATTAATATTACCTTAAAATGGAGGGAAATTATGGAAATTACAAAAGAACTTGCAATTAAATTATTAAAACAGATGATGGAGATAAGGCAATTTGAAGATATGATAATGGAACTCCTTGCAAAAAATATTGCTGAAGGTGGTTCCCATTTATATGCAGGAATGGAAGCAGTTGCAGTAGGAGCAATTTCTGTAATAAATCCAGATGATTATATAACAAGCACTCATAGAGGACATGGTCATGCAATAGCAAAAGATGGTGATTTAAAAGCACTTATGGCTGAAATTCTTGGGAAAAAAACAGGTGTATGTAAAGGTAAAGGTGGTTCACTACATCTTGCTGATTTATCAAAAGGAAATCTTGGTGCAAATGGGATAGTTGGTGGTGGAATTGGAATTGCAACAGGTGCTGGGCTCTCTATAAAATTAAAAAAAGAAAATAAGGTAGTTTTATGTTTCTTTGGGGATGGAGCAACAAATAATGGAATATTTTTTGAATGTTTAAATATGGCATCTTTATGGAAATTACCAGTTATTTATATATGTGAAAATAATAAGTATGCAATGAGTGTATCAGTGGAAAGGTCCCATGCAGTCAAAGATATAACAAAAAAAGCGCTCGCTTTTGATATACCTTCTGAAAATGTTGATGGTCAGGATGTACTTGCTGTTAGAGAAGTTGTTGAAAAATGGGTAAATTATGCAAGGCAGGGTAATGGTCCAAGTTTTATAGTTGCAAATACTTATAGATATTATGGACATAGTAGAAGCGACCCAAGAGTTTATAGAACAAGAGAAGAGGAAAAATTCTGGAGAGAAAGAGACCCTATAATAATATTTGGTAACAAAATGAAAGAGATGGGAATTTTAAATGAAGAAGAAATAAATCAGATTGAAGAAGAAGTTAAGAAAGAAATAGAAGAGGCAGTTGATTTTGCTATCAAAAGTCCTTACCCTGAACCAGAAGAACTTTATACTGATTTATATGTTTAAAAAGGAGTTAAGATGAGAATTATTACTTATAGACAGGCATTAAATGAAGCGCTTGATGAAGAAATGGCAAGAGACCCAAGAGTTTTTTTATTTGGTGAAGATATTGCAATTTATGGAGGTGCTTATGGTGTTACAGCAGGACTCTGGCAGAAATATGGAGATGAAAGGGTTATAGATACACCAATTTCTGAAAATGGTATTATTGGAACTGCTCTTGGTGCTGCTTTAACTGGATTAAGACCAGTTGCTGAAATTATGTATATTGATTTTATTGGACTCTGTATGGACCAGTTAAATAATCAGGTTGCAAAGATAAGATATATGTTTGGTGGAAAGTGTAGAGTCCCTCTTGTAATAAGAACAGAAGGAGGAGCAGGTAGAACTCTTGGAGCACATCATTCACAAAGTTTAGAAAGTTGGCTTATACATATTCCTGGAATTAAAGTAGTTATGCCTGCAACTCCTTATGATGCAAAAGGTCTTTTAAAATCAGCAATTAGAGATGATAATCCTGTTGTATTTATTGAACATAAAATGCTTTACAATACAAAAGGAGAAGTCCCTGAAGAAGAATATCTTGTTCCAATAGGAGTATCTGATATTAAAAAAGAAGGGAAAGATGTTACAATAGTAACATATTCAAGGATGCTTTTATTTTCTCTTGAAGCAGCAAAAATTCTTGAAAAAGAAGGTATAAGTGTTGAAGTTATTGATTTAAGAACGCTTTTACCAATGGATATAGAAACAGTTGTAAAATCAGTAAAAAAAACAAATAGAGTTGTTATAGTTGAAGAAGATTGTAAAACAGGAGGGACAGGTGCTGAAATAGGGATGCAGATAATTGAAAATGCTTTTGATTATCTTGATGCTCCAATTATAAGAGTTGCAGGTGCTGATGTTCCAATGCCAAAAAGTCCTGTTCTTGAAAAACTTGCTATACCTGATGTAGAAAGAATTTGTAAGGTAGTAAAAGATGTGTTAAAATAGAAAAAGGAGAAGAAAATGATAAAAGAAATAATTATGCCTAAACTTGGTGAAACAATGGAAGAAGGATATCTTGTTAACTGGAGAAAGAAGGAAGGAGATAGAGTTGAAAAAGGAGAAATTTTATTTGAAGTAATGAGTGATAAGACAAATTTTGAAGTTGAGAGTCCATATTCAGGTTATTTAAAAAAGATATTAATTCAACCAAGTGACCAGCCAATCCCTGTTACAACTGTCATTGCTTATATGACAGATACTCCAGATGAACCAATTGAAATTAAAGAAGAAAAAGAAGAAAGAATAAAGATAAGTCCTGTAGCAAAGAGATTGGCAGAGGAATATAAAATTGATATAACAAAGATAAAGGGTTCTGGTCCGGATGGAAGAATAGAAAAAAAAGATGTTCTTGAATATATTGAAAAATCAAAAGTAGAGACAAAAAAAGATATTGAAAAAACATCTGAAATAGAGGAAAAATATGAAGTTATAAAATTGTCTCCTTTAAGAAAGATAATAGCCAAACGCCTTACAGAAAGTAAACAAAATATTCCTCATTATTATTTCCAAGGGAAAGTTATTGTAGATGAAATTTTAAAGATAAAAGAGATAAAGGAAAAAGAAGGCGAAAAATATACTATTACTGATTTTTTAATTTTTTTAACTTCAAGAGTTATAGAAGAGTTTCCACTTATAGGAG
>JAMWCO010000171.1 GCA_023818785.1 Candidatus Omnitrophota bacterium | reverse complement strand
CCATCTTATTTCCCATTTACTGAACCGAGTGCAGAATTGAGTATTTCTTGTGTAATATGTAATGGTAATGGATGTTCTACCTGTGGAAATTCTGGATTTCTTGAAATTTTAGGATGTGGAATGGTTCATCCCAATGTTTTTAGAAATGTAGGGTATGATACAAATATTTATACTGGATTTGCTTTTGGAATGGGAGTAGAACGACTTGCTATGTTGAAATATGGGATTGATGATATAAGACATTTTTACTTTAATGATATAAGATTTTTAAACCAATTTTAAAATGAGATATTCATATAAAATACTAAAGAGTTATATTGAAGGAGAATTAAAAATAGATGAAATTATTGAATACTTAAACATACTTGGTTTGAATCCTAAAATAATAAGAAGAGAAGAGGATAATATCATTTTTGAACTTGAAACACCTGCAAATAGACCTGATTTATTAAGTTTTATAGGTATTTTAAAAGAGATTATGCCATTAGGAAAATTTTTAATTAAAAATGAGGATAAAAAAATAGTTAAAGAAACAATATTTGATATTATTCCTGTGGAAATAGAGAATGTAGAAGATTGTTTTTATTATTCATGCAGAATAATTAAAGGAATAAATAATCCTTTATCTCCAGAAAATTTTAGAGAGATTATGGAAGATATTGGTTTTAGAAGTAGTTTCTATGTAGTTGATATTTCAAATTTTGTGATGTGTGAAATTGGACAGCCTCTTCATATTTTTGATTTTGATAAAATTAAAGGGAAAATTATTGTAAGAAGAGGTAAAAAAGGAGAAAAGTTAATTACAATTGATGGGAAAGAAAAGGATGTAGAAGATGTTTTAATTATTGCAGATGAAGAAAAACCGATTGCTATAGCAGGAATAATAGGTGGAGCAAATACAGAAGTAAATTATGAGACAAAGAATATTTTAATTGAGAGTGCATACTTTAATCCAGTTGTTGTAAGGAAAGGGAGTAAAAAACTTGGGCTTTCTACAGAAGCATCTTTAAGATTTGAGAAAGGATTAAGTATATCTATGGCAAAAATAGGAATGGAAAGAGTTTCATTTATGATAAAAGAATTATGTGGTGGAGAAGTTGGAAAATTAAGTTTTAAAGGAAAAGTGAAAGAAGGGGAAAATAATATATATTTGAAGAAAGAAAATATTGAAAAAATTCTTGGTATTAAAGTTGAGAAAGAGTTTATAAAAAAAATATTTGAAAAATTAGATTTTGATATTGAAGAAAAAAATGGAGGATTTTCTTTAAAAATTCCTGAATATAGAAAGGATATAAAGGAAGAGATAGACCTAATTGAGGAGATAGCAAAATATATAAAATATTCTGAAATAAAAGAAGAAACACCTTTTACAAATATAAAACCATCCTTTTCTTCTCCTTTATATGAAAGATTTAAAATTATGAAAAATATCCTTGTCAATCTTGGTTTTTCTGAAGTTATAACATTAAGTTTCATTTCCGATAAAATTGTTAAGAGGTTTAACTTGGATCCTATAAAAATTGAAAATCCACTTTCTAACATTTTTTCTTTTTTGAGAAATTCTTTAATTTTTAATATTATGGAAGTAATTCAATATAATATTTCGCATCAGAATGAGGAAATTGAAATTTTTGAGTTTGGTAGGATTTACATGAAGAATAGAAAAAAAGAGTATCAGGAAAAAGAATCTCTTTTGATAGTTTCTCTGAATTCTGGTTCATATTTTAATTTTAAAGGTAAAATTGAGAAATTTTTTGAAGAATGTGGGTTGGAAAATATAAATTATTTGAAAGAGAAAAATATCTTTGCTATGGATGATACAAATTATGGAATTTATCATTTAGATGAAAAAATCGGTAATCTATTTTTAGTATCAGATACATTAAAAGAATTTTTTGATATAAAAGGCGAAATTTATACATGTGAAATTTTAGTAGAGAATTTTCTTAAATATATTAATTTTGAGAAGAAATTTAAACAATTGCCAAAGTTTCCATCTTCTAAAAGGGATTTTTCATTTTTATTACCGGCGGATATAGATTGGAAAGAGATTGAGACGAAAATATTAGGTCTTGGCTTACCTATAGAGAAAATAGAAGTTTTTGATATGTATAAAGGAAGAAATCTTCCAGAGGATAGAATAAGTGTTAGTTTTTCTGTAATTTTTCGTTCATCTGAAAGGACACTTGAGAAGGAAGAAATAGAAGATTTTTCAAAAAAAATAATAAATCTTGTTGAAAAAGAATTTGAAGGTAAATTAAGAGGAGAACATGCATAAAGTAAATATACTTGGGAAAACTTACTCTATTTATTCTTCTTTACCATCCGAAGAGATAAGTAAAATTGTTAAAGAAATTAATGAGAAATGTAGACGCCTTGAAAATGAGTATAATAGATTTGATAAAGTAGATATTTTAATTATTTACTTGATTGAACTTTATGAAATGATTTATAATTTAAAGAAGGATTTAGTAAAAAAAGAATTAGATAGAAAAAATATAAAAAGCAAGATAGAAGAAATTGAAAAAGAGATAGAGACAATATTGAAAACTTGACAAAAATGAAAGAGTTATTAAAATTTATAAATATATGCGGGGTGGAGCAGTGGTAGCTCGCCAGGCCCATAACCTGGAGGTCGGCCGTTCAAATCGGCCCCCCGCAAAATTTTAATTTATAGGAAGAAAAGGTGAAAATCGGAGGTAAACGGAATTTAATAGTAGATATTGGTTCAACAAAAATAAGGGTAATAGATTTAGAATATGTTGGTGGTAAGATAACTTTATCCTA
>JAMWCO010000170.1 GCA_023818785.1 Candidatus Omnitrophota bacterium | reverse complement strand
TGTTTGTAAGCTCGACAATCCTTGGGTTTATGTCTGCAGCTATGACTTTGTATCCTTTTTCTGCAAACAGCAAAGCATTAGGCAGACCGACATAACCGACACCAACTATGCAGATGGTTTTCATAATAAATTATATATATTGAATTAATGATATATGAAACTTGAAAAGGAAAACTGGGATGAGAAATGGCAAAAGGAGCAGGAAAAATATAGAAAAATATGGGACAGAAGTTATTCCTGGAAAAGGATAAGAGAAGAGATTTTTAAAAGAATCGAAAAAAAGCCTGGGTTGAAAGTTTTTGAGTTCGGTTGTGGAGGTGGCAAATGGCTTGAATGGTTCAAAAAGGTATATTCTGCAAACGTTTATGGTATAGATAGCAGCAGGATTGGAATTAAAATAGCAAAAAGTATTGTTAAAGGTGATCTCATTTTAGGAGATGTTAGAAAAAAGACCAAATTTAAGGATAACACTTTTGATGTCACATTTGCGATTGGACTTCTTGAACATTTTAATAATACTGATATTAAAAAAATAACAGATGAGATGTATAGGATATCAAAAGATTGGATTATTATAACTACACCAAATCGTTCAAGATATAGCTTTCTCACACTTTATGAAAAAATTTTCGGAAAATCTAAATCGGAAAGAGCTATAGAACTGCAACAATTTGTCTCCTTTTTCAGAAACAAGAAAATAAAGCAAATGGAAATAATACCATGTGGACTTTTTGTACCATATTTTAGAAATAATAAATTTTTTAGAAAATTGAATCTGAAATTTATAGAGTTATTTAAAACATCTGATAATTTATTATTGTTTGTGAGAAAATGAGCAATATTCATCTTACAGAGGAATATCTGAATTTATGGAAATGTAAAGGGTTCAGACCATTAAAAATTTTGGATGACCGAGGAAGATTGTTAGCAGTGGGGAGAATATTATATAGATTTGGTATTGCTTACAAAACTATATTTGGTGGAATGTGTGGAACAGGTATACTAGAATATAGTGAAAATGTAATAAAAGAGATATTAAAAATAGCAAAAGGAGCCGTATTTATTTATGATTTCAAAGAACGACCTATTCTTGAAAAATTTGGTTTCAAGAAAAATGATGATTGGACTTTCATTGTGGATATCAGTAATATAGAGGATTTGTGGAAAAAAATAGACAAAAAAAATAGAAATGCTATAAGATATGCTGAAAAATTAGGAGTTTTATTTGATGAAATAAAATCTAAAAAAGAATTGGATAGTATTTATGCCCTTTTTAAAGAACAATCTAAACATTGGAGTTTTAGAATACCGGAAAAGGATTACATAAAAAATGTTTGGAATTTTATGGTTAAAAAGAGTTTAGCAAAATTTTTCATAGCATTATATAACAATGAAATAGTATCTATGGCACAAATTTTTATGTATAATGATGAAATAAGCATGCCAAATTGGGGTAATAATGATAAGGCAAAGAAAGTCAAAGCTAATAATTTTTTAATATGGAAAATACTTGAATGGGGTAATAAACATGGTTATAAAAAATTCAATTTCTGGGGAACAGTCCCAAATCCTAATTCTTCGCTTTATGGCATACATAAATTTAAGGAGTCTTTTGGTGGAGAATTAGTTAAAATTTATAAATATGAAAAAGAGGGGTTATTTTACAAATGGTACAAATACATCAAAAAATAAAACAGGACATCAATTTTTGGGAAAGCAAAGAATCTATTAAAAGATATAGCGAAATGGAATATAAGCTCAATGATATCGAATTAAATTATATACTAGAATCTACAAGACTTCTCAAGAAAAAAACCATCAAAAATTAAAGTTCTTGATCTAGGTTGTGGTGGAGGTAGGACAACTGTACCTTTATTTAAAATGGATTATAAAGTCGTAGGCATAAATATTTCAAAAAATCTTATTAAACAATTGAATAAAAAATTTCCAATGATTGATGTTCATGTTGGTGACGCTGCAAATCTCAAATTTTTTAAAAACAGAAGCTTTGACATAGTTTTATTTTCTAATAATGGTCTTGATTGTCTTTATCCTAAAGAAAAAAGAATTGAAGCACTAAAAGAGATTTATAGAGTTTTGAAGCCAAGAGTTTTTCATTTTTTCATCCTATACATTCTCATTACCAATTAAGCCGTCCACTTTTAAACAATTCATATTTAATATAGGTAGACTTCTCAAAAACAGATTATTATAGCGAAGTTATGCCAAACAATAAAAGAGTTGAAATGTATTTTGGTAGTCTAAAAAAATAAGGAAAGAGCTTGAAAATAATGGATTTAAAATTATAAAAAGCAGTAAGAAAATCAAAGATTATAAAAATTATTTTTTAAATTTAATAAGAAGTGCATTAAATTGGGAGAGATATTATCTCACAAGAAAAATTGGTAATATAAATTAATTAATTTTTTAGAAATATTATTTAAATCAAAATTATTTTTTAAAATTTTATATGAATTTTTATTGAGATTAGTTTTAAGATTTTCGTTTGTTAATATCATAATTATATATTTTGAAAAATTATTGATGTCTCCAAACTTTACCAGGAATCCATTTTTCCCATTTTCAACAACATCCTTATTACCACCTACATCAAACGTAACAATCGGTAGACCAAAACACATTGCCTCCAAGAAGCTAAAACAAATCCCCTCTGTTTCCGAGGTGTTTACAAAAATGTTTGCAGCAGCATATGCAGGCCCTATCTGTTCGTTTGGTATAGGACCTGTAAAAAAGAGATCTTTACCAATTATTAGATCAAGTTTTGATATAAGATTTTTTATTTTTTTCATCTCCTT
>JAMWCO010000169.1 GCA_023818785.1 Candidatus Omnitrophota bacterium | reverse complement strand
GTTTTAAAATCCAAAGTTGTTGCAATTACTTTACTTGAAGATATACTTGAAAAATGAAAGTTAAAATTTTTTCGGTTATAATTGGTACTTGTTTGGGTCTAATAACATATTCTTTCATTGGATATATATTTACTAAAAAACTTTCCATCGGTAAAAAATATAAATTAAAATTTTCAATATTTTTTATTTTATTAATTTTAGTTCTTTTAATCTATGTTAAATTTAAGAAATGAAAAATTCTGAAAAAATTTTAAAAGAAAAAACTTTCTATGAAAAACTATTAAAAATTAATCCGAATTTTCTTGAAGTTCTTTTTCAAATGTCTTCTATATATATTTATCTTAAAGATTACAAAAATGCACTAAAAATTGATAAAAAAATTGCAAAATTATTACCTTTTGACCCAATTTCATATTACAATTTGGCATGTGATTATTCTATGCTTGGAGATATTGAAAAATCTTTAAAAAATTTAAAAATAGCAATTAATCTTGGATTTAAAAATATAAAGTATATAAAAAAGGACCCTGACCTTAAAAATATTAGAAAAGGTAAAAAATTTAAGGAGATTGAAAAAATTATAAATATATGAGAAGTTTTATTTATCTATTTATAAAGTTTATTGCTTTTTTTGTTTTCCATCTCTTTTTTTTAATTGAGATAAAAGGAAGAAAAAATATTCCTAAAAAGGGTGGATTTATCATTGCTTCTAATCATTTAAGTTATCTTGACCCTCCTTTAATAGGATTTGCATGTTCCAGAAAATTATATTATTTTGCTAAATCTTCTTTATTTAAAATAAAAGTACTTTCTAATCTAATTAAAATTTTAGGAGCAATTCCTATAGAAAGAGAAAGCAGTCCATTAAGTTTAAGAAAAGGATTAGATATTTTAAAAAAGGGAGAAGGCCTTGTTATTTTTCCAGAAGGGACAAGAAGTAAAAATGGTGAAATAAAAGAAGGAAAATTTGGAATAGGTTTTCTTGTTGTTAAAAGTAAAGTTCCTGTTATTCCTGTAAAATTGATAGGAACTAATAAGGCATTACCTCCAGATAAAAAATTTATAAGATTAAAAAAGATAAAAGTTATTATAGGAGAACCTTTATATATTGAAAACAAAAATTATAAGGAAATAAGTAAAATTGTTATGGATATGATAAAAAGATTAGAATGAAAAAATTAATTATTGCAAAAAATATTGGATTTTGTTTTGGAGTAAAAAGAGCAGTAGAAACATCAGAAAAATTACTTGAAAAAATTCCATCTTTAGATACAGTTGGGGACATTGTTCATAATCCTCTTGTAATGGAAAAGTTGAAATCTAAAAATTTAAATGTCTGTAATTCTATAAAAGAAATCAAAGGAAAATATTTTTTAATTAGAACACATGGATTAAGTAGAAAAGAAATAGAAGAATTGAAAAACAGAAAAATAAAAATTTTTGATATGACATGCCCATTTGTAAAAAAAATCCACTATTTGGTTGAAAATTTGAATAAAAAAGGATATCATATTATAATTATTGGAAATAAAAATCATCCTGAAGTTTTAGGGATTAAAGGATATGGAGAAAAAATAAATATAATAGAAAAAGAGAAAGATATTTTTTATTGTAAAAAGAATAAAATGGAAAAAATTGCTATAATTGGACAGACTACTCTAAATTTTAGTTTTTTTCTAAGATTTATTGAGATTATATTAAAAAAAATTAAAGCAAAGGAAGTATTAATTTACAATACAATTTGTAAAGTTACAGAGGAAAGAGAAGAAGAAGGAAAGGAAATATCTAAAAAAGTAGAATGTGTTCTTACACTGGGTGGTAAAGAAAGTTCAAATACTAAAAAACTTTTTGAAATTTGTAAAAAAATATGTGAAAATACATTTTATATTGAAAAAATATCAGATTTAAGTAAAATTAATTTTAAGAAATTTAAAAGTATAGGAATCATTTCTGGTACTTCAACACCAAATTTTTTTATAAAAGAAGTGATAGAATATTTAAAAAAAATTTGATAGGAGGTGTTATAAATGGTAGAAGAACATGTTAATAAAATACTTGAGGAAAAAATAGCAACTTTCAAGCCAGGTTCTCTAATTAAAGGTAAAATTATAAATATTTTAAATGAAGGAGTAGTAATTGATATTGGTTTTAAATCAGAAGGAATAACATCAAAAGAAGAATTTAAAGGAATACAGGATAATTTAAAAAAGGGAGATGAAGTATATGTAGTTATAGAATCTTTAGACCCTGACCCAAATGGTTTTATACCATTGTCTAAGGAAAAGGCAGATATTGAATTAAACTGGGGAAAAATAGAAGAAAAATTTGAAAAGGATATGCCAATAGAAGGAATTATATTTAAAAGAGTTAAGGGAGGATATAGAGTTGATATAGGTGTTACAGCATTTTTGCCTTCTTCCCAGACCGATATAGTACCAATTAAAAATCCAAACGAATATATTGGTATGAAGTCATTTTTCAAAATATTAAAACTTGATACTTTAAGAAAAAATATTGTTGTTTCAAGGAAAAAATATTTGGAAGAAGAAAAAGAAAGGCAAAAATCTGATTATTTAAAAAGTTTAAATAAAAACCAACTTATTACAGGGATAGTTAAAAATATTGTAGATTATGGTGCATTTATTGAGATTGAACATGGAATTGTAGGTCTTTTACATATAAATGATATGAGTTGGGGTAGAATAAGCCATCCTTCTCAAATTTTAAGCATCGGAGAAAAAATAGAAGTTGTTGTTCTTGATGTAAATATTGAAAAACAGAATGTTTCTTTTGGACTAAAACAAAAAACACCAAATCC
>JAMWCO010000016.1 GCA_023818785.1 Candidatus Omnitrophota bacterium | reverse complement strand
CCAGAAAAATAACCTGCACCATAATCAACCATTTTTTAAAAATTTTAAAATTTTCTTAACTGCTTCCTCTTCATCTGAAAAATTTATAAATATGCCTTCTTCTTTTTTAAACCAAATGCTTTGTTTTTTCGCATACTCTTTAGTTTTTTTTATAATTAAATTTTTTAAGTCTTCAAAACAGATTTTATTATCAAGATAATCAAGTATTTCATTATATCCAATAGGTGCTTTCAATTTCAAATATTCTGTAAAGTTTTTATCTTTTAAATTTTTTACCTCTTCAATCCATCCATTTTTAAACATCTTTTCAACTCTTTCTTTTATTCTATCATAAATTTGTTGTCTATCTCTCATTAAAATAAAGTAATAAACCTTTCCTAAATCTTTTAATGTAATCTCAGATTTTTGACTTTGCCAATAACTCATACATTTACCTGTTAATTCAAAAACTTCAAGTGCTCTTTTTATTCTATATCTATCATTTGGATGGATTTTTTTTGAAATTTCAGGGTCTATTCTTTTCAACTTTTCATATAAATCTTCTGTATTTCCCTTTTCAAGTTTTTCTCTTATTTCCTTTTGTTTTTCTTTCAATTCTGGAGGTAAATAAAATATACCTTTCAATAATGTCCTTATATAAAAACCACTACCTCCAACAATTATAGGGATTTTATTTCCAAAAATTATTTCTTTTACTTTTTCAAAAACAAGTTTTGTATATTTATATACATCAAATTCTTCTTTCAATGAAAGAAAATCAATAAAATAATGGGGAATTTCTCTTCTTATCGGTTCAGAAGGCTTATCTGTTCCAATATTTATTTCTTTATAAAATTGTCTACTATCACAGGATATTATCTCTCCATTTATCTCTTTTGCAATTTTAAAAGATATTTCTGTTTTTCCAGAAGCAGTTGGCCCACTAATTACAAGTATTCTACTTGAATTTCCCATTCAATAGAAGATGAATCATAACAATGTACCTTTTTTCCCTGTTTTCTGTTCCATCTCTATAAGTTGTTTACCATATTCAAAACCAGCAATTGCAATTGGGTCATCACTTCTTATAGTTCTACTTTTTGTATGGTCTGAGTTATAAAAATCTCTTTTTTTTAATAGATTTAAAAATCTTTTCTCAAAGTCATTAAAACTTTCTCCATAAATGTGATAGGAATCTGAAATATCAACATATTGACCAATTTTAACAACTTTATTTATCTTTTTAGAAATTTCTTCAGCGATATATCTCTGTAATTCTGTCAAACCAAATAAATTCATAAAGGCAGCCCTATAAGCATCTCTTGACCTCCAGTGAGTATTCATATTTAAAAATAATTCACCATCTTTTTCAATAATTCTGCACCAAATTCTTTGTAAACATGGTGGATCATATGTAAATGGGTCATAAAATGGTATCCATGTAATTCCTTGTGCCCTTCTTGAATAAGGAGTTTCTGAAAGTTTATTTATTATATACTCTAATTGATTAATCTTATTTTTCTCTTCTGGAATATGATAATTTGCAAGTCGGTCATGATAAGTATAAGTCCATTTCTTCTCCTTGGGATTTATCCAGGTATCATGTATTCCATAAATTACTTCTTGTCTATATTTTTCAAGGTCTTCAATACCACCAGGAAAAGCAAGATGAATTCTTGGTTCTGAAAATGGTTCTTTTATAACCATAATCATTATACAATCTTTACTTGGTGGGTCTTTTTCTCTATCATATTCTGTTTTTATAATAAATCCTTTTTCCCATACTTCTATTAAACTTTTTTCCCAAACATCTGCTATTGAATTTCCTTCTACTTTTATAACAGGTATCATTTTTTTCTCCTCCTTAAAGGCATTTCTTCCCATTTATAAGTATTTAAAATTTCTTTTCTTGTAAGCCAACCTCTTCTTGCCATTCCAATACCAAACCTTATATATTTTAACATACCTATATTATGTGCATCTGTACCAAGAGCAAACATTAAATTTTTTGATTTACCTTTTAAAATATTTACATCGTTCAAATCTAATCTATCTGGATAACAATTTATTTCAAGAGCAACATTAAATTTAGAAGCATATTCAATAATTTCATCAATATTAACATCATAACCTTCCCTCCCACTTAAAAGACGACCTGTTGGATGTGCAATTATATCAACAAATGGATTTTCAATTGCTCTTTTTATTCTTTCATTTACATTTTTTTTAAAGCCCTGATGAATTGCAACAATAACGAAATCAAGTTCTTCAAGAATTTTATCTGGATAATCAAGTGAACCATCTGCAAGAATATCAACCTCTATCCCTTTTAAAACTTTTATTCCTTTCACTTTTTCATTAACTTTCTCTATTTCTTCATTCCTTCTTTTCAATTTATCCTCATCAAGTCCACCTGCAACTTTTGATGTTTTTGAATGGTCACTTATGCCAATATATTCATATCCTAAATTTTTTGCAGAAATTGCAATCTCTTCAATTGTCTCTACTCCATCTGAATACTTTGAATGAATATGTAAATCACCTTTTATATCATCCCATTCAACCAAAACAGGTAATTTATTATCCATTGCTGCTTCTATTTCTCCTTTATCTTCTCTTAACTCAGGAGGTATCCAAACAAGTCCAAGAGTTTTATATACATTTTCTTCTGTTTCACCTGCAATTTTTTTATCACCTTTAAAAACACCATATTCACTAATTTTTAATCCTCTATCCTTTGCAAGTCCCCTCAATTTTATATTATGACCTTTTGAGCCTGTAAAATATTGAAGTGCTGCTCCAAAAGAATCAACAGGAACAACTCTTAAATCAACTTGTAAATTATGTGTCTTTTCTATTATTGATGCTTTTGTATCTCCTTTTGCTAAAACTTCTTTAACAATTGGAAGCAAAACAAACTTTTCAATAATTTCAAGATTATTCTCTCCTGTTGTAAGTATATCAATATCTCCTATCGTCTCTTTCATCCTTCTTAATGAACCTGCTGGCTCAATTTTATAAACAAACTTCTTTAACTCATTAATTATCTCCTCAACTAAAGGAAGTGCAATTCCAATTGGGATTCTTTCTCTGCCCTGTTTAAAAAGTTCTATACCCTTTTTTATATTCTCAACTTTTTTTTCTCCCATACCAAAAAGTTTTGCAAGTTGACCATTTTCTATTACTTTTTCAAGATCTTGTAAATTTTTAACTCTAAGTTTAGTATAAGCAAGATTTAATGTTTTAGGACCAAGATTTGGTATTTCAAGAAGTTGTAAAAGTCCTTCAGGTATATCTTTTATCACTTCTTCATATTTTTTCATCCTCCCTGTTTTCAAATATTCCTCAATTTTTTCACTCATCCCTTTACCTATTCCAGGTATTTTCTTTATTTCTCCTTTTCTATAAATTTCTTCTATATTCTCTGGGTATTCTCTTAAAATTCTTGCTGCTTTTCTATATGCTCCTATACGAAAAGAATCATCACCTTTAAACTCAAGAGCATCTGCAATCTTATCAAAAATATCTGCAATTTCTTGATTTTTGTTCATTTTCTACCTACAGGACATAAATAAATTACATCTTCTTTTATTCCAAGAACTTTTTTTACTTTCTCATCTTCAAATGCACCTATCATAACTGTTCCTAAACCAAGTGATTCTGCTTGTAAATGTATATTCTGTCCACAATGCCCAACTTCTATATAAACATAATTTTCACCTCTTTTCCCATATCTATTTGTTGTTCTTTCAAAAATTGCAGAAATAATAATTGTAATAGGTGCTGTTTTGACAGATAACTGATTTAATGCTGCTTTTGAAAGTTCTACTCTTAAATCTCCTTCTTTTATCAAAGTTAATGAATGGGTATCAATTTCATAATGATATAGTCCTGCTGGTACTCCTTCAACACTTCCAACAATAACATAAATTTCAAGTGGATATGTAGCACCAGCAGAAGGAGCAGTTCTACCTCCCCAATCTGCTGTTTTACCATCTGTAGCCCATAAAATCTGAGATAATTCTTTTAAAGTTAAGGGAACTTGTTTATAACTTCTTATAGACCTTCTATTTTTCAATGATTCTTCAACACTTATTCTTCCTTTAAAATCAGGGGGTAATAATTTAATTCTTTTCATCACTTCACCTCCTATAAAAAGAGAGATTAAAACTAAAAAAAATATTATATTTTTCATATAAATAATTTTAAATTGTTAAAAGTTTTTTTTCAAATTTTAAAAACTTTCAAAAACAAGTTCAAGGACATTTTCTATTTCTTCTTCCTTCATATAATCAACATTATCTATAATCTCTTCTTCAGAAAAGGGAAGTTCATGATTTAATAAGTCCAATTTGTTTATCAATACATTTTCTTTAGAAAAATAGATATTACTCTTCATTAAAAATAAAGTTATAGAAAATAATATAAAGAAAGAAACTGCTACATAAGCAACTTTTAAAAATTTAATACTGTTTTTCTCTTCAAAAATAGATTTTATGCTTGATTTCCAGTAATCCTCACTTAATTTTGGCAATTCAATCTTCTTTGACATATTTAAAATAAAAATAAAGTCCATATATAAATTTCTACACTTTTCACATTCTTCTATATGCTGTTCAATTTTTTCTTTTTCCAATATATTTGTTTTATCATCTATAAAATCCAAAACTTTTTTTTCAAAATCTTTACATCTCATTTTTCATCACCCCTTTCTTTTTTAAGTTCTCCCTTAATTTTTGTAATGACTGAAAATATGTTGCTTTAATAGTCCCTACTCTTTTCCTTAAAATACTTGCAATTTCTTCATAAGTCAATTCTTCATATGTTTTTAAAATAAAAATTACTTTCTGCTTCTCTGTTAAATTATCTATTTCTTTCTTTATTTCTTCAATTATTTCTTCATCTTTAATGCAATCTTCAAACTTCACGCTTGAAACTAAATTAGACCAGTTTTCAAAACCTATATTTTCAACCTTTCTTAACTTATTTTTTTTTCTTAAAAAATCATATGAAAGATTCACTGCTATCCTATATAGATAAGTTGAAATTTTTGAAAGACCTTTAAAATTATTCCAGTTTTTATAAGCCCTTAAAAAAACCTCTTGAACAATATCTAAAGCATCCTGATGGTTATTAACCATTTTATAAGCAACCCCATAAATTTTGTTTGCAAGTTTTATATAACAATCTTCAAAGTTTTCCCTTTCATTCATTCTTTATTTAGACATTTCAATTTGATAAAAAGTTTAGTTTATGATATCATTTTACCTCAATAAATAAGAGGAGGAAATATATGGCTAAAAAGAAAAAAAGTGTTTTAAAAAGACAAAGACAAGAAATTAAAAGAAGATTAAGAAATAAAGCAGTAATTTCAAAGATAAAAACATTAACAAAGAAAACAAAAGATGCTGTTTTAAATAATAATCCTGATTTAAATAAAATTTTAAGAGAGACAATTAGAGAAATTGATAAAGCAGCATCTAAAGGGATAATACATAAAAATAATGCTGCAAGAAGAAAAAGTAGATTATTTAAGTTTATAAAAAAATATGGAGTTCAATTAGAAGTTGAAAAAAAGTAATATAAAAGATATATTTCTAACTCTGAACCCAGTTCAACTTTTCCAATTTTTAAAAAATAGTCAAGGTTATAAAGTGCTTCAATCTTTTTTATTATTTCTTTGGTCAACCTTTTTTCTCTTTTAATAATATTTCTTAAATAAATTTCAATTCCACTTACCAAAATAGTAAAATTTCTCTCTTTTACTTTAATATATTCTTTCAACGCCTCAAAAATTTTTTTATTATCTCTCTCTTTCAGCGAATAAATTTCTGAAAATAATCTAACTTCAGGTGTAACATATTCTTCTTTTAATAAACTTTCTTCAAATGGCTCCTCTATTGAAGAACCATAAAGAATAACTATAATATCAGAAGAAAGGTTATTTAAAAAATCATATAATTTTTGGCAATCTCTTTTTTTTATTTCTTCAACATTTTTTATTACAAAAAGAATTCTATCAGAAAAAATAGGTAAAATATCAAATCTTTTTAAAATTTCATTTATTGATAATTTTGAAGCATCAAAAATTTTAATATCAAATTCATCAATATTATATTTTCTCTTTAAACTCTCAATTAAAGTTTCTAATCTATTGTAATCATTTAAAACAAGAAAGTAATTTTTCATCTTTTAATTTTTAAAATTTCAAAATATACTTTTTTTGCAACTCTTTCAGAAATTTTGTTAAGAATCTCCTCCTCATTATATTCTTTATAAATAGAAAATGAGATTGTTTCAAATAAATTTTTATCAAAAATTAATTTGTCTTTTTCTTTTAAATCAAGTTTCAATCCAATTTCAAATTTTGCACCAACTATATTATCTGCTTCTTTAGAATAAAATAATGGTATCCTTTCAAACTTTAAAATTTTCAAATTAACTATGTAATCTGCATTTTCTTTTATATCAGTAATACTTAAACCTGGATATTCTAAAATTCTTTCTTTAATTTTCTGATTTAAAATAAATGTTAAATTTACCTGATTTGAAAAATTTTCTATCCTTTCAAAAAATATCCTTTTCCCATTGATATTTTTATTTAAATAACAGGATGTAAAAAATAGAAAAATACTAAAGACCTTTATTAATCTTTTCATTAGCAATCTTACCATATTCTGTATTTGGAAATTTATCAACAATTTTCTTATAATAATAAATGGCTGATTTCTTTTTTCCAGCCCTTTCATAGTAATTTGCTATCTGGTAATATTTTTCTGCCTCTTTTTCATCCAGAACTTTTTCTATTTTTTCTATTTCATCTTTAAATCTACTTTTTGGATAATCAATTGAAAATTCTAAAATTTGGTCTTTTATCTCCTCTATAACATCTGTATCATAATTTTTCTCTGGTATAGAAGATAAGAGATATTTTATTTTTAAATACTTAACTTCTTCATGAACATCTTTCTTTTCAGGAAAATTTTTAATTATTTTATCCAGAATCTCAATCCCCTTTTCATACTCCTTAATCTGATAATAAAAATCTGCAAGTTTAAACATTCTATCTATCGCTTCTGCATCATAGGGACTACTCTCTATGACTTTATTCATTAAATCACCTTTTTCTTCTTTTTTCACAATAAATCTAAAAAAACCTTTATCTCTTTCATTTAAACTTTTTTCTGCTATTTCTGATTGTATTTTAATTGCTGAAAAAACTAAAGGAGATGACGGATATTCATTTATAATTTTTTGAAAATAATCAAATGCTTTTTTCTTTTCTCCTTTCTCTTTATAAATTTCACCAAGAATAAAACATGAATTTGGAGCATATTCAGATTTAGGATAATGTTTCAAAAGTTTTTTATGTTCTCTTATGGCAATATCTATTTTACCATTCTTTCTAAATTCTTCCGCATAATTAAACTGTTCTTGAGGAGTATCTTTAACAGCATATTTTGGATTAATCCACTTTTTTGTCTGAGGCGTCCATTCCCAATATGAGTAAGTTGAAGAAATAAGTAAAAAGAAAGCAATAAATATATAAAATTTTTTCATATTATAATTTTCTCTTAAATAAATAATTATGTCAATCATTTATATCCTCCATTTCAAGAAAATTTTTACCTTTTTTTACATCAACTTTTATTGGAACCTTAAGAACAACTGCATTCTTCATTATATTCATAACAATATTTTTTACTCTAATTTCTTCTTCAATTGGTACTTCAAATAATAAC
The DNA here is from genome assembly GCA_023818785.1 of Candidatus Omnitrophota bacterium. GTDB lineage: Bacteria > Ratteibacteria > UBA8468 > B48-G9 > JAFGKM01 > JAMWDI01. The sequence continues at coordinate 8,154 of JAMWCO010000016.1, read as the reverse complement.
TCATCATGTATTTGAAGAACAAGTTTACTTTTTAATTTTTCTTCTTTAAACTTTTGGTAAATTTTATTCATGGCAACTTTTATTATTTCAGCAGAAGTTCCCTGAATAGGCATATTTATTGCAACCCTTTTTCCAAACTCCCTTTCATTTTTATTATTGCTCTTTAACTCTGGAATATATCTTCTTCTTTTTAATAATGTCTCAACATAACCATTTGATTCTGCTTTTTTAACTATATTTTCTATATATTCTTTAACTTTTTTAAATTTTTCAAAATATTTATTTATAAAAAGACTGGCATCCTCAACAGAAATATCAAGTTCCTTAGATAATCCATAAGAACTCATACCATATATAATCCCAAAATTTATTGTCTTTGCTATTCTTCTTTTTTCTTCTTTTGTTAGTTGACCAAAGTTTAAAGGAGAAAATAATGAGTCAGAAGAAAGGATAAGTTCTGCTGTTTCATTATGAATATCTTTATCTTTTTCAAATGCTTCCAACAAAACAGGGTCTTCTGAAAAATGAGCCATAACTCTTAATTCAATTTGACTATAATCAAATGAATAAAAAAAGTTATTATAATCAACGCAAAATGCTTTTCTAATCAATCCTCCTTTTTGTGTTTTAATTGGTAAATTCTGTAAATTTGGATTTGAACATGTCAATCTACCGCTGGTTGTAGAAATTTGACTAAAAATTGGGTGTATTCTTCCTGTTTTTTTATTTATAAAATTTAAAATCCCATCAATATAAGTTGATTTAATTTTATAAAGTTCTCTGTATGAAAGAAGATATTGTGGTAAAGGATGAAGATTTGCAAGTTCTTTTAAAACAGAAACATCTGTAGCATAACCTAATTTTGTTTTTTTTATAACTGGTAATTTCAATTTTTCAAACAATATTTCACCTACCTGTGAAGGTGAATTTAAATTAAAAACTTCTCCACTTATTGAATAGATTTTATTCCTAATCTCCTCTATTTCTTTATTAAATTTTTCACCCAATTGATTTAAGTAATCTATATCAACCTTTATTCCATTCATTTCCATCCAAGCAAGAACCTCAATAAGTGGCATTTCAACATCTTTAAATAAACTATACATCTCAAATAAATCAAGTAATTTTTCATACTCTTCCTTCAATTTAAAAATATCTTTATTATAAATCACTTTGCCAGTAAGATGACTTGCTATAGAAAAATCAAAATCAATATTTTTAAATTCAATATTATATCTTCTTAATTCAACAATTTTATCCTTTAAATTAAAACCAATTTTTTTAACATTTTCATCTTCAAGGATTCCCTTATATTTTTCAATGTTCTGACATATTTCATCATATTTTGCTATCTCTCCTGTGGAAAAACCTATAAAATTTTCAATTTTCTCAATTTTTTCAATATCAGGAAATATTTCTTTCAACATTTCTTTCAATTTTTTAAATTCACAAAAATCAAACAATTCTATTAATTTATGTAAATCTGGGTTAGCAATTTTTATATCCTCTAAATCAATTTTTTCAAAAATTTCTTTATTTAATTTTGCAAGTTTTTTACTTAAAAAAGCAATCTCTTTATATTTTTTTAGTTTTTCTCTCAATTTCTCATTTTCAATTTTTTCAAGGTTATCATATATTTCTTCAACTGAATTAAATTTTTTCAAAAGTAAAATTGCTGTTTTCTCTCCTATACCTGGTACTCCTGGAATATTATCTGAAATGTCTCCTTTAAGACCGATAAAATCAACTATTTTTTCTGGATAAAAACCATATCTTTCAATTACCCATTTTTTATCAATTATCTGATAATTAGTTGGATTAATAACAAAAACATTTTCGTCAATAAGTTGCAAAATATCTTTGTCACTTCCTATAATAAATATCTCACAATTTTCGTCCTTCAATTTTTCAACAAAACTGCCAATTAGGTCATCACCTTCATATCCCTCTTTTTCAATATATTTTATACCAAAAGAATTTATAATCTCCTTTATCTTAGAAATCTGTCCTGAAAGTTCATCTGGCATTGGTTTTCTTTTCTCTTTGTATTTATCAAATGTTTTATGTCTGAAAGTTGGAACTGCCATATCAAAAAAAACAGCAATATATTCAGGTCTTTTTTCTTTTAATATCTTTAGTAAAGTAGAAACAAAACCATAAATAGCATTTGTTGCAAATCCTGTGGATGTTTTAAAATCTGGTAATGCATAGAAACTTCTATATATTATTGCACTTCCATCTATAAGATATATTTTTTTCATTATTCTTTCTGTTTCAAACAAATTATACCTATACTAACATTTAAAAAATATGGTTTATTTTTATCCCTTTTTATCTCAAATTGAAAAATGTAAAGCCCTCTTGTTTTTTCAATCTGATTTAATATAGAGAGTAATTGTTCCAAAGATATAAGATTTATATCAATTTGTATCTTTTCCATAATATAATTTTCTATTTCTTCTTTTGGCAAAATCTTTATATCACTTATATTTGTTCTAATATTTGTCTTATCAATCAAATTGTTGAGATAAGAAAAAAAAGAAAAATTTTGAGATGCAATCTTAAAATTGGAACTTTCCTTTTTTTCTCCCATTTTCTTATATCTTTCACATAACTTAAGGAATTCATTATACTCATTTTCTTTTTTAGTAATAAGATTGTTAAGATTTTTCACCTTTTTACTATTTGGTAAATATATATATTGAAGTTCAAAAATAAAAATAAAAAGAATTATAAAAATCAAAATCTTTCTATCCATTATTTTATTTCTCTATCCTTAATGATAAATCAAACCTTATTTTATTTTCTTTTGTAAATGAGATATTGTTAAAATCAAATCTTTTAAAAATCCCTGAATTTTTCAAGTTTTCCTTAACTATATCAAGATTTTCCAAATTATCAACTATACCAATCACATTTACACTTCCATTATTAAATGTAAGTCCTTCTATCTCAGCATTTATATTTTCTGGGAAAAGACTTGTGATTTCTTCAAGAATATTTATAATTGAGATGTCAGAAATAGGTAGTTTTAAATAATTACTATTTTCTCCAAGTTTTTCTTTTATTTGAACTAATGGATTGATTATTTTTTTGGCTTCTGGAAAGAGTGACTTATAAATATTTTCCATTTTAAGATTAATTTCTTCTAACTTCTTTTCTTTTTTAATTTTCAAAAAATAAGGTCTTGTTAAGAAAAAAGAAATTATAAATAAAATGAGAAGGGAAATTATGTACTCAATTTTTATTATTTTTTTTGGAAAATTTATGGGATTTAAAGAAATTATTTGAATCTTTTTTATTTCTTTTAATATATCAAAAAAACTCTTTTCAAACAAAAATTTAGAACCATCCAATTTCATTTCCTCATATATTTCCCTGTTTCCAATAAAATAAACTGGCAACTTTTTATTAAAAAATAATGAAGAAAAAATTTCTAAAAAATCTTCTTTAACATTTTCTGAAAAATATGAATAAACACCAGAAATTTCAGAATCCTCTATTAGATTAATAAGTAAATATTTATTTTCAATATAAAGTTCTATATATTCTTTTTCTTTTATCTCTTCTTTTAAAAATTGATGTAGCAAAAGTGAGTCAATGGTAAAATAAAGTTTAACTTTATTTTTTTTAAAAATATTTTTTAAAAAATCTACTTTTTCCTTCTCAATTCCAAAAATATTAACAAATGTTTTATTTTTTTGAGGACAATAAAACTGGAAATGAAAATAAAAATTCTCAATTGATTTAGGAAATTTACCTTCTATCTCTTGCCCTAAAATTAAATTTATCTTTTTTCTATCTTTAAAATAAAACTCTGCTTTTCTAAAATAACAATCTAATTTTGAAAAGATTAAATAGAATATAGATTTCTTGTTTAATTTTATAAAATCATCTATCTTTTCTAATGAAATTTCTACCTCTTTATTATCTTGGTATAAATAAAATTTACCATTTTTAAAATAAAGATAATTTTTCATAAAATTCCTTTTTTAATTAATCTAACATCCTTATTTTTTTCAAATATTCCTTTATAAATTTTTTCATAACCTTTTTCATTTTTTACATTTATAGATACATAAAAATAATTACTCACATATTTTATCAAACTTTTATTTTTCAGAAAAACTTCTCTATTTATTTTAATTAAAAAAGTTTCATTTAAAGGTTTTTTTTCTCTTTCTGACAAAATTGAATCAACTTCTTCATTTGTGAATCCCATTGCATTCATTATTTCCTTTTCACATGTATTTATATTTATTTTATCATCAGAATATATTGTTATAAAATCTAAGAGCCCCTTTTTGTTTTTCTCTTTATCTCCTGTTAAAATTTTTTCATTATAATCTTTTATTAAATAAAGTTCTCTTAAATTAGATATGTTTTTATTTGGGGGCAGTTTCTTTAAACCAATTTTTGAATAATAAAAATACTCTGCTCCAAAAGGCCTCTCTAAATTATCCTCATCTATCCAATCAAGTAAACAATCAAGTAAGGAAGAAGGATACTCACATATTATAAATAGATTTTTTAATATATCCAATAAAAGTTGATTGCTCTGCCCTTTTTCTCCTATAACTTTGTTTAAATTTATTTTTGAATTTTCATCTTTAATAATAATTATTAAATCATAATTTTCTATCTTAAAACTTCTTTCCTTATTCCATTTTTCTTCTAACCAATCGTAATTATTTCTGTCTTTTTCAATTATTTCCTTTGCTATCTCAAAACCAACTTCACTAATTCTATCCATCTGTAGAGATTCATATAATATTGAAAGTGAATCAACATATTTATTAATTTTATAATTAAAAAAAAGGGTGATAAAAGTTAAAGCAAGTGAAAAACCTAAAACAATAATTAATATAACCCCTTTATTATTTTTTTTCATTTTTCTTTTCAAAATTTAAGTGGATAGGATAAAAAATTTTTTCTCCATTATAATTTATTTCAATAGCAATTCCTTTGGGTAATACATCTCTTTCAATTTTATCTTTCCAGTCATCTTCTACAAAAAATAAAAAATTAATCATTTCTCCCTTCAAAACTGTAAGTTTAAATTCATAATCAGTTAATATGTTTTTCTGAATCCTAATAAGTTTTTCCTCCTTTTCTTTACTCTCAACAATGTATTTAATTTCTACAGGATATTCAATATTAGGCAAAAAGGTAGTAAAATTAATTTCTTTATTATCAAATTTTAAATCCTTAGGATCACAAATACCATCTAATTCCGACTTAAAAGCACTCAGAAAATTAAATAAGATTTTTCTATTTTTTATTTCTTTTTGAATATCTAACATGTTTTTTTGAATAGTAAAAAAAGTTCTATAAACAAGAATAAAAGTAATAAAAATTATTAAAGTAGAAATCATAACTTCAATAAGTGTAAATCCAATTTTAAATATTCTATTCATTTTTCTTTCAATAAAAAAGGTAAAATTGTAGAATATAAATTATAAGGTCCTTCAATAATAAGTTTATACGGTTTTAAATAAAGGTCCTCTTCTGTATCATAAATTACTATATCAGAAACTTGTATCTCCCATGTATAATCTGGATAATCAGAAAAATTTCCTATCTTTTCTTTAATCTCTCCATTTTTTATTTTCAATTCTTCAATTTTCTGTTCAGATAAAATTAAAATTTTTATTTTATCATTTACAATTTTAATATTTTTGAGCGAAATTAAATAATTTCCAAGGCAAGCAATAGCAACTATTCCAAAAATTCCAATTGCAATCATAACTTCAAGTAAAGTGAAGCCTTTTTTAAATTTCTTCATTTTTTAATTCTCCTTTTAAAATCTCTATATCAGAAAAAGGATTAGAAAAAATTGTATAATTCAGATTTTTCTCTTTATCATATATATAGAGAAGAAAGAAATCTTTTTTATTGTCAGGATAAATTTTAAAAAATATTGTTCCATCAATCTTTTCTTCAAATTCATTCTTACCTTTGTAAAAATCTAAATTGGAATTTTGTATTTCAATATCCCCCTCTTCATTATCTAACCTAAACCAATAAGAATCATCTTCAAGGTTAAAATAAAAATAAACTATTTTTTTTTCAGAAATTGCTTTTTCTTCTGCTTCTTTAAAATCATCTAAAATTTTCTCTATTTTTTCATTCTGAATTTCCGGGAAAAAATTTTTAAAGGAGGGTAAAATTAAAGAAAAAAAAAGGAAATTATCAAAAGTACTACTAAAATTTCAAAAAAAGTGAAGCCTTTATTCAATCTGTGAACTTGAAATATCTGCATCAGGTCCATCTCCTCCTTCTTTACCATCCCTTCCATAAGAAATAATCTCATAATCTTCTCCATTTCTTCCTGGATTTAAATAAATGTAATCATTTCCCCATGGATCTTTTGGAATTAATGGCTTATCAAGATACCCACCCTCTCTCCACTTTAAAGGAATCCTACCAGAAGTTGGCTTTTCTATTAAGGATTTCAATCCTTGGTCTGTTGAAGGATAAAATCCATTATCAAGATAAAAGAGTTTAAGCCCACTTTCAAAACTTTTAATTTGAACCTTTGCAGCAGTAATCTTTGCTTCATCTACTCTTTTTAAAAAAGAAGGCATTACTAACATAGCAAGCATTCCAAGTATTATAATTACAACCATCAATTCAATAAATGTAAATCCTTTTTTCATTTTATTGATTGTGATATCTGAAAAATTGGCAAAAGGACAGACATAACAATAAAACCAATTATGCCACCCATAAAAAGTATCATAAATGGTTCAAGGAATGTTACAAATCTTATTGATTTCTGTGACAATTCCTCTTCATAAATATTCCCTATCTTATCAAGCATTTCTGGTAAATTTCCACTTCTCTCACCAGCACTTATAAGTTGTGTAAATAGATACGGGAAATATCTACTCTTGCCAAAACCAGATGAAAGAGAACCACCTTTTGAAACATATTCTGTAATTTCTTCTATCTCTTTTTTTATATTAAAACTAACTAAAACATTTTTGGCAATATTAAGCGATTCTATTATATCAACACCTCCATTTATTAAAGTAGAAAGTGTTTTTGAAAAATTTATTATTTCTCTTTTTAAAAAAATATCATTAAAGAATGGAATTTTCCATATTGCTTTTTCCACAATTAATTTACCTTTCTCTGTTTTAAAAAAATTTCTAATTGTGAAAAAAATTAAGAATATTAAAAATATTAAGTATAGCCAGAAGATTCTAAAAAAATTTGCTATTTTGATTAAAATTCTTGTTAAAACTGGTAAATTTATTGAAATTTCAGAAAAAATTCTTGTAATTGTAGGAATAATAAAAGTAAGAATAAAAATGACAACGAAAAAAGCAACAATAATCATAAAAATAGGATATGTCATAATTGTCTTTATCCTATTTTTAAAATTACTCCTTTTTTCAAAAAAATCAGATATTCTTAAAAGGATAAGATCAAGATTTCCTGTCTCTTCCCCAGATTTAACCATTGAAATAATCATATCAGAAAATAAATTTGGATGTTTCTTTAATGCCTGAGATAAACTTGCTCCTTCTCTAATACTTTTTTGGATATCAATAAATATATTCTTTAACTTCCCATCTTTCATTTGGGATGTCAAACCAGAAAGTGCTTCATCAAGTGGAATTTTAGAATTAAGAAAAGTTGCTAATTCTCTAATCGCAATAATAAAATCATCTTCTCTAACTTTATCAAAAATTTTTAGATCAAATCTTTTCTCTTCTACAATGTTTAAAATATAATACCCTTCTTTTTGAAATTCTAATTTTAAACTATTTAAATCACTGCTTTCTTTTTTCCCTTTTATTATATTTCCTTTTTTGTCAATTAAAGTATATAAATAAACTGGCATTTTAAATATCCTGTGTCACTCTTAAAACTTCTGATATTGTAGTAAGCCCTTTTTTAACTTTTTCAATACCATCCATTCTTAATGTTCTCATTCCTTTTTTTAGTCCTAATTTTTTTATATCTGTTACAGATGCTCTTTTCAATATAAGTTCTCTAATATCTTCATCAATGACAAGTAGTTCAAAAATCCCTGTTCTTCCATAATATCCCTCATTTAAACACTTTTTACATCCTTTGCCTTTCATAAATTTACCATCTAATATATCTTTTTCTTCAAGCCCTATTTCTGAAATCAACTGCAAA
>JAMWCO010000168.1 GCA_023818785.1 Candidatus Omnitrophota bacterium | reverse complement strand
TACTCCTATTCGTCCTAATTCCTAAACATGCCTCTCTTCAAGTCCTGCAATTATCCCTATTTAAGTTTTACAAAGAACTAATTAAGTTTTTCTTGTTTCCTTTAGTTTGGGCGGTGCAGGACTTGAACCTGCGGCCTCCACGATGTCAACGTGGCACTCTAACCAACTGAGCTAACCGCCCTTTCTTAATTATATAAAATTTTCTTTTTATATGTCAACTATATGTTTGAATATAATTTTTGGAAGTTCTTCTTTTTTTATATTAAATTTCAAAATTTTTCCATTCTTAAAGATTAAAAAAACATCTGATTTTTTCCCTTCTCCAAGAAAATCTGGTGTATTTCCTATTATAAGGTCTATTTTCTTCTCTTTTAATTTTTTTGTTGCATTTTTAATTATATTTTCTGTTTCAAGAGCAAATCCAATTATTTTTTGGTTTTCTTTTTTAATTTTACTTACACTTTTTAAAATATCTGGATTTGGAACAAGTTTAAGATTCCAGATTTTTTTTCTTTTTAATTTACCTTTAAATCTTTTATAAGGTCTCCAATCACTTACTGCTGCTGACATTATGAGTAAATCTACCTTAGGAAAATATTTCAAAATTGCTTTTTCCATTTCTCTTGCAGATTCTATTTTTATTAACTTAATTCCATTAGGTCGTTTTAAATGAGTTGGTCCACTAACAAGTATTACATCATATCCAATTTTTTTGGCATATTCAGCGATTAAATAACCCATATTCCCAGAGGAAGGATTACTTATAAATCTTATTTCATCTATATATTCTCTTGTTGGACCAGCACTTACAAGAACTTTTATCTTTTCGCCAGCCATTCTATCTCCGCTTCTAAAAATATATCAATTTCTCCATCCATAACACTTTCAACATTTGTTGTTTCAACTTCTGTTCTATGGTCTTTTACAAGTGTATAAGGACAAAATATATATGACCTTATTTGGCTTCCCCATGTTATTTCTTTTTCTTGAGACCTTTTTTCTTTTTCTTTTTTTCTTTTTTCTTCAAGATATAATTGATAGAGTTTACTTTTTAAGATTTTTAAAGCAATCTCTTTATTTTTAAATTGACTCCTTTCATTTTGACACTGAACGACTATTCCTGTTGGTTTATGTCTTATTCTAACCGCAGTTTCTACCTTATTTACATTTTGTCCTCCATGTCCTCCTGCTCTGAATGTTTCTATTTCAAGGTCTTCTTCTTTAATTTCAATTTTTACATCTTCTTCTACTTCAGGAATAACATTAACTCCTGCAAAACTGGTATGTCTTCTTTTATTTGCATCAAATGGAGAAATTCTTACCAGACGATGAACACCTGTTTCTCCTTTTAAATATCCATATGCATTTTTTCCAGAAATTATTGCTGTTATTCTTTTTAGTCCTGCTTCTTCACCAGGCAAAAAATCAATCACTTTAACCTCATACCCATTTTTAGAAGCCCATTTACTGTACATCCTCCATAACATACTTACCCAATCACATGCTTCTGTCCCTCCTGTTCCTGAATGTAAAGTTATTATTGCATTTTTTGAATCTTCTGAAGACCAGATATATTCAACTTTAAGTTTTTTAATGCTTTCCTCTATTTTCCTCAATATTTCTTCTCCTTCTTTTTCAAGTTCCTCATCTGGATTGTTTTGAATTAATTCATTTAAAGTTTCCAATTCTTTTATATATTTTTCTATATCTTCAATTTTTTCTTTCCTTTCTTTCAAAAGATTCCATTCCTCAATCTTTTTCTTATCATCTAAAAAACCTTTTTTATGCATTTCTTCCTCAAGTATCTTAAATTTTTTAAAATCCTCTTTGATTTTAAATTTTTCTTTCATATCTATCCATTTTTTCTTAATTTCTTCGAGATTTTCTGCAATTTTAATCATTTAACTCCTCCCATATTCTTTTAAGAAGTTCTTTAATGCCAATTCCTTTTAGTGCAGAAATAAAATAAATTTCTTTAAAATAAGAAACTGCTTTCTCAATATTTTCTTTACTTTCTCTTAAATCAATTTTATTTCCAACTACAATTTCTTTTTTCTTTATAAGTTCTTGACTATAATTTTCAAGTTCTTTTCTTATATTCTCATATCTATTTATTATATCATTTTCACTCATATCAATCAGATGAAGCAATATTTTTGTCCTTTCTATATGTTTTAAAAACTTTATACCAAGCCCCCTACCCTTTGATGCTCCTTCAATTAATCCTGGAATATCAGCAACTACAAAACTTCTATAATCTCCAAGAGTAACAAGACCAAGATTTGGTTCAATAGTAGTAAAAGGATAATCAGCAATTTTAGGTCTTGCTTTTGAAATTTTTGAAAGTAAAGTGCTCTTACCACTATTTGGATATCCTATAATTCCTACATCTGCAATAAGTTTCAATTCAAGTTTTATAATTTTTTCCTCTCCTTTTTCTCCTTTTGTTGCTATTTTTGGTGTCTGATTTGTTGATGATTTAAAATGTGCATTTCCAAAACCACCCTTTCCACCTTTAGCAACAACAATTTTATCTTCTTCATTAACAAGGTCTGCAATTATTTTTTCTCCATCATTTGAAATTTCTTTTATTACAGTACCACAGGGAACTTCAATTATTAGGTCGTCTCCATCCTTCCCTTTTTTATTATTACTTCCTCCATCACCGCCATTCTCTGCATAAAAATGTTTTTGGAAGTGAAAATCAATCAATGTTTTTTTATTTTTAACTGCTTTAAATATCACATCTCCTCCTTTACCTCCATCTCCTCCCCATGGACCTCCCTTAGGAACAAATTTTTCCCTTCTAAATGCAATACATCCATTCCCACCTTTACCTGCCCTTACATAAATTTTTGCCTCATCAGCAAATTTA
>JAMWCO010000167.1 GCA_023818785.1 Candidatus Omnitrophota bacterium | reverse complement strand
AGTTGTTTATTTATTAATTGTTCCATAAGTTTACCACCTGCCTGTGATATTTGTGTTAAAGTAGGGTCAACAACAAGTCTATTTTTTTCTTGAAGTTCTGTCAATCTCTTTTCTAATTGTTCAATAAGTTCTGTTGTTTCTTTAAGCCGTTTTTCTAAAAAAATTCTATTCTGTTTTGCAGTTGTTATAGTTAATTCTTTTATTAAAAAATCAAGATTTTCAGTATAGAAATTTGCAATACCTGCAGCAATTTTCGGATCTCTATCTATCACATCTATCTGTATCACCTTATCTTTTGTAAAAAAAATATTAACTCTTTTATTAAGTATCTCTATTGCTTCATCATTATTTGAAACATTATAATGTTTTTTTAAATCAAATTTTTCAATTAAATCATCTTTCATTCTTCTACTATTAAGTATTGAGAAAAAAAGTTCTGTATTTGTCCTGATTAAAGATATTGGTTCTTTAGAAAACTTTGCTGATTGCAGAGAAGATGGACTTATTTCAACTTCAGGTGGCTGTAAAATTGAAGATGTTGCTTTATAATATTTAGGAGAGATTAAATAAAATAAAACTGTAAGATTTATTATTGCCAAATAAGATAAAATTAACAAAGTAATATGTCTTTTTATTGAACTACCTTTAAATATGCCATTTTTTATTTTCTCTTTATTCATTTTATTAAAACACCTACACCAACTGCCATTTGATAGAAAATCTGCATTATATCTTTAACAAGTCGCATTTTCTCGCCTTTTGGTTCAAAAGGGACAATAATTGTATCTCCTGGTTCAATCTTCTCCAAATTTTTATCACTTGAACCATCTACTCTTATAATATATATATTTTTTCTATCAGCATCTTTTGTAAAACCACCAACTTTATCAATGTAGTCATTTAAAGTAAGATTTTCTTGATAAAATATATTTGTAGGATTATTCACTTCTCCAATAATTGAAATATAAACAGGTTTTTTAGGAATATAAATAATGTCATTATTTTCCAGAATAATGTCATATAGACTGTTTTCAAATTCTTCCATTTTTATAACTATTCTTCCAGTTGGTTCTATTTCTAATAGTTTTTCAAGTGTCATAATACCTTTTTCTATAAGTTGTTTTTCCTCTATATCTAAGGTTGTTTTCAAATATGTTTTTAAAATTTCTCTTTTTTCTTTAACATACCTTTCAATCTCTTTTTCTTTTTGCTTTTTTATTGTTTCTCTAAAAAACATAGTCCCTTTTGGATAAGATAAATTTGTAAAACTACCCGCTCTTTTTATAACGCTACTCAACTTTTCTCCAGTTTCAATTATATATTCTCCTGGAAATTTTACCTCACCATAAATAAAAACTTTCTTTTCAGGCCTTTCTTTTGAATAAATAATTATCTTATCCTGAGGCATTAAAATTAAATTTTCATTTGTATCCTCTTTAAAAAGTTTTTCAGGAGAAAAAGTTAATATTTCTCTAAAACCATTCTGTATCCTTACTATCTCTGCTTTTCCTTTCTCTGCAAAGGGTAATAAATCTTCTTCTTTTAAAATATCTTTTATTTTTAATCCTTCTTTCCAGCCATAAACTCTTTGATTTTTTACTGCTCCTAAAACTTCTACTTGATAAAATGATTTTAAATTTATAGATGGAATTTTCACAATATCATAATTTTTCAATTTGAAGTTGTCTATATCTTTTTCATCTACATCAATTAAAATCTTCCCTTTTTCTTTGTCTATTCTTTCAATTTGAATATGAGATATATCCGCAGATGGTAAAAAACCTCCAGATAAATCAATTATTTCCTTTAATTTCATTTCTTTTAACTCATATATTGCAGGTCTCTTTACTTCTCCAATTATTCCAACAAGATTCTCTGATTGATGAACAAATATTATATCTCCATTTTGAAATTGAAAAACTTTTGGTTTTTCGCCTTTTAAAAGTAAAGGATAAATATCTAACATTTCCTTTTCTCCATCATTTTTAATTATCTCTATTTTTCTCAAACTACCTATTTTGTTTGGACCTCCTGCAATAGATAACACATCTAAAATATAAAAAAAAGGAGATATTTCATAAACACCTGGCTTTTTTACTTCTCCAAGAACAAAAACATTTATCGTTCTGACTTTTTCAATTGAAACAGAGACCTGTATATTTTTATATCTTTTATAAAATTTATCTTCTATTATTTTTTTTACTTCCTTAAGTTTCTTTCCAGTAAGATAAATTTTCCCAATACCTGATACAAAAATGCTTCCATCAGTATCTATTTCTTTTTGATATTCTTGCTCAAAAAAACCCCATACATTTATAACAATAGTATCTCCTGGACCAACAATATAATCTTCACTTAAAGGAAGTTGATATTGTTTGATAGGAGGAATAAAGTTTTCAAAAAATTTCTCTCCAAATGTCTTTAAGTCAGAATATTCAGAAAAAATTCCACCTTTTGAAACAATAGAAGAAAGAATAAAAATTAAAATCCATAATTTCTTTATTTTTTTATCCATTTTTTATCCTATAAATTTAACACACTAAAATATATTTTTCAAGTTTAAAAAATTTTTTGAATTTATTGATTTTTTGATTAAATTTTGATAAAATATTATATTAAAAGCGCCTGTAGCTCAACAGGATAGAGCATCTGCCTTCTAAGCAGAGGGTTGCGCGTTCAAGTCGCGCCAGGCGCATTTTAAAATTTGGGCCGTTAGCTCAACTGGTAGAGCAACGGACTCTTAATCCGTAGGCCGCAGGTTCAAGTCCTGCACGGCCCACTAAGTCTAACTGAATAACTAAAGCAAGGCACCAGAATAACATAGTATACAAATTCTAACCAGGACTTGAAGTGAGGCATGTTTAGGAATTACGACGAAT